>JAFYBS010000074.1 GCA_017540125.1 Eubacterium sp. | reverse complement strand
ATCCAGATGGATTGGCTCCGGAAGGACAGGGTGCTGTGGCCCGAAAGGAATCACACTTTTTTTAGCCATGATTCTCTCCTCCTTCCTCCGAAGCGGATCCGGCAGCCGGATCGGGCTTTGTTTTGTCCGGTCCCAACGGCTGCTCCACCTCGATGCGGTAGAGTTTATTTTTATAATCCAGACTGATCATCCGGATCTTCACTCCGAAAAGCTCCTTCATCTCATTCTCATAAAATACGGCCGGCGGTACGATCTCCGTGATACTGGGCACTTCGGTATCGGTATCGATCACCAGTCGAAGCGTCTCATACTCATAGGTCACATCGTCCGCAAACGAATAACTGAGCTCGAATTTATCATCGATATAAGCGGCACATGCCTGAGAAAGACGCATGCCTCTTTTTTTCATTTTCATCACGCTGGCAAGGAGATCACCGACTCCGATCTCCCGGATCACTTCATCGGGATGAATCACTTTAGCCATTCTCCTTCACCTCGCTTCCGGCATATCGGATACCGTGTTTTTTGTTATACTTATGCTGATCCAGACGTTGCTGGAAAAGCTCCACTGCCTGGACGATCCCGTCGATGATCGCCTGCGGTCTCGCCGCGCAGCCCGGAACATAGATGTCCACCGGGATCACGGTATCGGCTCCTCCCAGGATGTTGTAACAGTCTTTAAAAATACCCCCGGTGCAGGCGCACACACCGACTGCCACGACGACCTTCGGCCGTGGCATCTGCTCGTACAACTGCTCCACAACCGCGCGGTTCTGCTCGTTGATACCGCCGGTGATCAGAAGGATATCTGCCTGCATCGGATCGCCGGTATTCATCACGCCGAATCTCTCGGCATCATACACCGGAGTCAGACAGGCCAAAACCTCTATATCACATCCGTTACAGCTGGATCCATCGTAATGGAGCAGCCACGGAGAACGTTTGATGTTAGGCATACTTTTTCTCCTTTGTCCGCCTTGTTTACTTGATTACCATCAATATGATCAGATTCACTCCCGCTGTCAGGGCTGTCACACCCCAACTGAGTTTTACCATCTCACTCCACTTGACACGGGCACTGGTGTTATCGATCAGAATCTCGAAGAAGTAAATGATCAACACTACGCCGACTGCGATAAACACACTCCACCAGGTGGAATTGATCACATACAATCCGACTACACCCATCAGGAATACGTTCTCATACCACTCGGTTACCTGAAAAATAGCAAGATTCCTGGCACCCATCTCGGTGGTCAGACCTTTGACCAGCTCCTGATGCATATGATGAGAGGTCGACAGGTCAAAGGGGGATTTTCTCATCTTGATCGTCAGGATAAAGACGAAGGCGATGAAGAATCCCGGCAAAGATACGATGGAACTCACTCTTGAATTCGCGATCACTCCGACATCGAAGGTTCCCTCCGACAGATAAAAGCCCACGCAGGTCAGCAACACCGCCGGTTCATAGGCCAGCATCTGGATCAGCTCCCGGTTTCCTCCCATGGTCGAGTAGGGGGTGGACGTTACCATCGCGGCAAAGTAAAGGAAGGTCGCTCCCGTACTCATGACGAAGAAACAGAGCAGAATATCCATTCCGGCGAAAAACATCAAACCGGTCACGATGATCAGCACCATATAGGACAGAAGGAAAAACATCTGCGAACGGCTGACTACGATCACCTGCTTGGAAAAAAGCTTGATCACATCGTAGAAAGGCTGGAGCAAAGGCGGCCCCACTCTCCGCTGCATACGTGCCGATATTTTTCTGTCTACTCCTTCCAACAATCCACCGATGAACGGAGCCAGCAGGAAGTAGGCAATCATCAGAATAATACTTGTCATCGTCATGAAAGCATACCTCCTATGATCGTCGTCAGCATCACTATCAATACTGCCGTTGTAAATATCTGCGCCGGCTTCATCAGCTTCCGCTTGCCGACCAGATCCTTATAGTAATGGTTAGACAGCCAAAGGGTTTTCCTGCCGCCGAAGGAATCGACGAAGGAACGGTTATCACCATAGTTAACACCGTTCATATAGGACCCCTTCCGGTTGAAGGTCATCTTCCGGCTGTAAACAAACGCGATGACAGGCACCGCAAAAACCAGAAGGATGATGATTGCCAGCACGATCAATACCTGTACCGGAAGCACATCCATGGATACGCCGAACGTCTCGCTGACCAGCGGATTGACATATACGCCGGAAAGGATCGGAAACAGCGCACACAAAAGAAGCATCAGGATCGCATGGATCGTCAGAGAGATCATCTCCGTCGGTCTCGTCACATCCTTGATCTTCTCCTCGGTCAGGTGCGTATGGCTGACCAGCTTGCCCATCCATTTGGTCCAGTAAAGCGACGTCGTGGCCGATCCGAACACGATGAAAAGAACCAGAATAATATTTCGCTCATCCACAGAAGCACGGAGTGCCGCCCATTTGGAAATCAGCATTCCGAAAGGTGCCAAAAACATACCGGCTATTCCGATAAACATGAAAGCCGCCAGCTTCGGCATGATATAGAGCAGTCCGTGCATATCCTCCACATCTCGGGAATGCAGGGAGTTCTCCGTCGCTCCCACATCCTGGAACAGAAGGGATTTGGATATCGCATGGAAGATCATCAAAAATACACCCGCCCACATGGTCTCCGGCGTTCCCACACCGGCACAGGCCACCATCAATCCCAGATTGGATATCGTGGAGAAGGCAAGTATTTTTTTACCATCACTTTGGGCGATCGCCATCAAAGATGTGGCCAGGAAGGTGAAACCTCCGATAAATGCGATCAGACTTCCCGTTGTCGTTCCGCTCATCGCAGGAGACAATCGGAGAAGCACATAGATTCCGGCTTTTACCATCGTCGCGCTGTGCAGAAGCGCCGAAGATGGGGTCGGAGCCACCATCGCCCCGATCAGCCAAGTAGAGAACGGCAGCTGTGCCGCCTTCGTCAGCGCAGCAAATGCGATCAATGCAACCACGATACCGGCTACATGATCCCCGTATACACCTCTCTCAACCAGTACGTGCAGCGAAACGCTATGCTGAGCCACGGCAAAGTAAATAATCCCAACGGCCAGAGCGCATCCGCCGAGAAGGTTCATCCACAGTGCCCGGAACGAGTTGTGAATTGCTTCTTCCTCTCTGGTATACCCGATGAGCAGGAAGGAGCAGATACTGGTCAACTCCCAGAAGAAATCAATCCAAAGAAGACTTTCCGACAGAACGAATCCGAACATCGCTCCGAGAAAGATGAAAAGCAGCATAAAGAAATAATGCCGTCTGTCTTCCACATTTTTATGATGATTATGATAGCCGTGCATATATCCCACGGCATAGATCGCGATCAATCCACCGATTACCGCGATGATGATGCACATCAGGACCGACAGATGGTCGATATAAATGTGGTAGCCCTCTTCCAGTTTCGGCCCGGCTACCTCCAGCCAGATCATCCCTGCCGTAGGGATGATGGACAAAAGCGATACCCAATATTTTCTGTATTTAAAGCTCAAAAATGTCACGACAACCATCAGGATCACTTCGGCACCGAGGATACACCAGTCTGCTACCTCGGTATCCAAATACAAAACGATCGGTTCCGCACCGCTCCGGATCCAGTCAAAGGTCAGATATCCGACTGCCGCAATGATAATCGCCGATCCGCAGTAGGCGATACAGGAACGAACCCTGTCCGCGCGAACCACAAACATAAAAAAAGCGATCACCAGCGGAAAAATGATCAGAAAAGGAACTATCGGCAGGTCACTCATAGGTTTCCTTCTTTCTGCGACTAACGACACAAGAACCGGTGTCCCTGTCGCCGGAACACCGATTCACAATGATTCAGATGAAATTACTGCTGCGTTTTCAACAGACGGGAAAGCTTGCCCTTCTCGTCCCGGATCAGCGTGATCACCAGCCAGATAACCATCGCCAACGCCACGACAGACAATCCGAGGAAGCTGTCGTTCAACATATCCTCCGCGCTGGGAGTGAAATAATCCGCACCCAGCTCCACATACTCGAAGATCGCATCCACGAGCCACATCAGGGATGCTCCCCAGAACATGAAAAGCAGCGGGAACAAACTTACCTTTACATCCTTAAAATACCAGATACAGGTCGTGATCACCGCAGCTATCACCGTAATTAACAAAGTCATGCTTTTTCCTCCTGTTCCTGTCCGTTTTTCTTCACCAGATGATCCGCTACCAGGCACATAGCAAACCATACCACAGTAATCAGTACAGCCATCGAAACACCGACTGTAGCCATCTCGTGAAGCATTTCCGTCGTTTCTTCCGGTGACGACATCGCCGTCAGGAACGGGAACCACGCTGTCACCTCGCCGTGCCATACATGCTCAAACATCAGCAATACAGCACCGCCGAGCAGCATATAGGTCAACCACTTCAGTTTCCGTGCCAACGGAACACGGACCGGTTTTTCCGCAGTAGCGCTGTCATGTCCCTCAGCTACCTGTTTTTCTTCCTTCGATTTGGCAACCTTCTCGGCCACCTTGACAACGACAGCTTCTGCCGCCGGTACGATAAAACAAGCCATTTTTCATCCCCCTGAAAATAAAACTTATCTCTGATTTGCGTAAAGACAAATATGATTATAACGATATTCTTCTGCCTTGTCAATCCATTTTTACAGATTCTCCGGCGCCTACCGATAGTAACGAAGCCGGTACTGCTTCGGCGTCACTTTTTTCTGCTCACGGAACACCTTGATAAAGTGGGAATTGGAACCGAATCCCAGCCCTTTGGCTATCTCCGTAAGGGTGAAGTTGGATTCCTTCAGCATCACTTCCGCCACTGCCACTCTCTGATCCCTGACGTAATCCTGCACGGTCTGTCCGGTCTCCTCATGGAACCGGGTCGCCAGATAATTCGGCGAGAGACTGACAGCGATACCGATATCCTTCAAAAGCAGCTTGGTGTGCAGATTCGCACGGATAAACTCCATGGCCTTCATGATGGACCGGCTGATCTTCGCTCTTCCTTTCTGATCCTCCAGTGCTGCTGCTTCTGCCTCTTCCTTGCTTTCCTGTACCTTTCGGGTGAAATCCAGGAACATGATGGTATGAAGCTCATCCACCGCCTCGATGGTTTTGCAGTCATCCATCCGTCCGATATACAGGTTTCTCAAGGCCTGCGCTTCCTCTGTTCCCATGCCGCCCTGCATGGCAAAAAGAGAAGCCATCGTCGTCGACGAGACAAACAGGTATTTTTTGTTCATCAGCTCGTCTGCCGAAAGCCGGTCTCCGTCCACACTGTCGATCAACGCTTTGCAGCCCATCACTCCCTCGATGTTTCCGTCTTTCAGGCTATGATAGGGAATCATCGCGAAGCTTTGGATTTTTTTCGGCTTCGGATCTTCTTTTCCCAGAAGAGTATCCTCCTTCAGGTATTCCAGATAAATCGGTTCGTCCATCCATTCTCCTCCTACAGACGCGCAAAATCGCATGATATTGTGGCTGAATAGTATATAACCACAAAATATGTCAAAATTTACTCCTAAAAAATATCAAATTTCATCGTTTTTGGTGTAATAACAGTATTATTATATCACAATTCTACGATTTTTCAAGGGGTAAAATAAAAAAACGTGGCTGATTTATCATCCATTCGGACACGCTTTCGCTCATTTCCTTGCGTCGCGTTGTGCGACACCAAAAAACGGTGTCTGCGCAACGACGCAAGCAAGAAGGTCCTCATTGGATGATAAATCAGCCACTTTTGTTGGTTCTTTTTCTTAAATATAGTATGTTTACAGTATAATCAATTACTCGACAGAAATGAAGTAGTAGTAGATCGGCTGCCCTCCGGGCTGGATCTCGAATTCGACGTCGAGGCGTTCGAGACCGATTTTGGCGGCGATACGGGCCGCATCGTCTTCGCTGGCGTCTTCCCCGTAGTACAGGGTGACGAGCTCGGATTCCTCCGTCAGCATTTTGCGAATGAGCTCCGTAGTGGTATCCACCACATCGCTACCGACAACTTCGATCTTTTTGCCGGTGATTCCCATGATGTCGCCTTTTTTGATATCCTTGCCGTCCACCTGGGTATCACGGATAGCATAGGTGACTTCTCCTTCGATGATGCCCTTCAGGGATTCGTTCATCGATGCTTCGTTTTCTTCGGACGATACGCCGTCGATGAATCCCAGCATTGCTGCCACACCCTGGGGAATATTTTTCGACTGGATCACAATCACATCCTGATCCTTCGCCATACTCTTCGCCTGATTGGCCGCCAGAAGTATGTTTCCGTTGTTCGGAAGGATGAAGATATGATCCGCATCGATCCGCTCGATCGCCATGAGGATATCCTCCGTACTCGGATTCATAGTCTGACCGCCTTCGATGATGATATCGACACCGAGATCACGGAAAATATCACTGATCCCCTCTCCCGCCGATACACTGATGAAAGCATTTTCTTTGTGGGGCAATTTTTCTGGAACAGGCGGTTCTGCAGCTTCTTCCTGTGCTTTCTGTTCCGCAGCCAGTCTTTCGGCATCGCGGATCACCCGCTCGTTGTGCTCCTCCCGCATGTTATCGATCTTCATTCTGGTCAGCTGTCCGTAGGTCAGCGCCCGCTGGATCGCGAGGCCGGGGTCGTTCGTATGAACATGAACCTTGACCACATCATCATCCGCTACACATACGATGGAATCCCCGATGGAGGTCAGGTAGGATTTGAAATCCTTCTCCATATCGTATGTAAATTCCTGATCCAGCATGATGATAAACTCGGTACAGTATCCGAAACGGATTTCGGCATCCGCCACCGCATCCCTGTCGGCGCGCATCGAACCGGTCATCTCACCGGCTCCGGCCTGCGCTTTCCCGGTTCCTGCCGAAGAATCAATTTCTATATCCACTTCCTTGCCCAGAAGTACCTGATAGCATCCGTGCAGGAAATACAACAATCCCTGTCCGCCGGAATCCACAACTCCGGCCTGCTTCAACACCGGTAGCATATCCGGTGTCTGTTCCAGAACATCTTCCATGTGAAGCAAAACCGCATTGACGATCTCCACGAGATTGTCCGTGGTCTCGACCATCTCCAAAGCCTTTTCACTGCCGGCCCTGGCCACCGTAAGGATTGTTCCTTCCTTCGGCTTCATCACGGCTTTATAAGCCTGGGATACCGCTCTGTCAAAGGCCGCCTGCAGCGTCTCGGCATCCACCTCTTTCACATCCTGAATCCCTTTCGTGAACCCTCTCAAAAGCTGGGACAGGATCACTCCGGAGTTTCCTCTGGCTCCCTTCAGTGAACCGCCTGAAATCGCTTTGCACAGCGTCTTCATATCCGGATCCTCGGGAAGTGCCGACACCTCCGACGCGGCCGACATGATGGTCATCGTCATGTTGGTTCCCGTATCTCCGTCCGGAACAGGGAACACATTCAGCTCGTTCACCTCATCTTTATTCGCATCCAGCATCTTTGCTCCCGCCAGAAAACATCGGCGGATCAAACTGGCATCTATAGTATGGATTAACATCCGTCATCCTCCTAAGCTAATTCATCCTCTGAACAACACGAACGGCACGCATCCAAATCGCGCCATCTTCCGTGTCGGGTAATCCAATCAGTCGACCACGCGTACGCCCTCGACGCATACGATGATCTTGCCCACCTCCATGCCGGTGAACTCTTCCAGATTGTACCTGACCGTGTCAACCAGATTTTCCGCTACTGCCAGGATGCTCACACCGAATGCTACGATGATATGCAGTTCCACGCGAAGCTTTCCCTCCTCCAGTGTGATATTGACACCATGACGAAGGTTGTCCTTTTTCAGCATTTTGACGATTCCGTCCTTCATATTGACCGAAGCCATGCCTACCACACCGAAGCACTCCACGGCAGCAGAGCCGGCGTATTTTCCCAGCACATCTTCATCAATGACGATCGATCCCAGTTCCGTATCCAATTGACCCTTCATATATAAACCTCCATTTCATGCCCGTTTCGGGCTTTCTTTCGCAGATAGATTTATTTTACTACATCTCTGTTAAAATTGCAAGTATTCGAAAAAATACGTGTCTTTTCCTAAATTCATCTGTTTTTTT
>JAFYBS010000073.1 GCA_017540125.1 Eubacterium sp. | reverse complement strand
TTCAGAATTCAGTCCAAGCTCTTTGTAATTCTCAACCTTAGCCTTGGATGCGTTGTATACTACGAAGTCCGGCTCATATGTCTCCAACTCCTCTGCCGTCGGCTGGATGAACATGTTCTTGATGAAGTGTGCCTGCCAAGCCACCTCCATGATAAAGCGAACTGCCATACGAGTGTCCTTGTTCGCTCCACAGTATGCATCCACGACATACAGCTTTTTGCCGGAAAGCTCTTTCTTCGCGATCTCCTTAACTGCCTCCCAGCACTCCTGAGAAGCGATATGGTTATCGTTCGGATACTCGTCGCTGGTCCACCATACGGTGTCCTTGGAGTTCTCATCCATAACGATGAATTTGTCCTTCGGGGAACGGCCGGTATAGATACCGGTCATGACATTCACTGCTCCCAGCTCTGTCTCCACACCCTTGTCAAAGCCGGTCAGCGACGGATCCATCTCGTCCTTGTAAAGGTCCTCGTAGGACGGGTTGCGAACAATCTCCGTCACACCTGTGATGCCATACTTGCTCAAATCAACTGCCATAATATCTTACCTCCTGAATTTTTATTTCCTATTGAAAAATAGACCAAACTACATTATAGCCGAAACACGTGGTTTTGTCAACCTTTGACCTGTGTATAATAGAAAACCGCAAGCTGTGTTCGGTCACGCAGCTCCAGCTTGTCCAGCAGAGAACTGATATAGTTCCTGACCGTTCCTTCGCTTAAAAATAACTGCTCCGCGATTTCTTTATTGTTGCAGCCGGTCGCAACCGCTTCGAGAATTTCGCGTTCCTTCTCGCTGATGCCCCGTGCATCAAAATCAAAGGCTTCTTTCTCCCGGATCAGAGTCGGGAGTTTGTCCCTGACGCTGTCACCGAAAACACTTTGTCCGTTCATGACCGCCGACAGAGCCGGCGCGATCCCCTCGTAATCCTGCTTGAGAATGTATCCCTTTGCCCCCATACCGAGCGCCTTGATGATGTACTCGTCGTCGGAAAAGGTGGTCAGGTAGAGGATGCGGGCGTCGGGATGATCCTGCAGGATCACTTCCCCGGCGTCGAGACCGCTCATGCCTTCCATCCGGATGTCCATCAACAGGATGTCCGGGTGGTGTTCGTTGTAAAGGGCGATGGCTTGCTCGCCGCTGCCTCCCATGGCGAGGACTTCGATGTCCGGCCTGCTTTCAAGGATCGTTTTGAGGGAGAGGGCTACCAGGTTATCATCATCTACGACTATTATTTTCATAATAATAATTCCTCCGGATTAGTAGGATGCTTCTCGATGTACACTTTTTATCTTGGTATGCTTACATTTACTGTAAAACCATCATTGGTATCGAAGCGAATACTGCCGTGGACGCTGTCGACGCGCTCGCGCATGTTAGCTAAGCCGATGCCGGTTTCACGGATAACATCGGGGCTACCGTTGTCACGAATTTCCAGCGAGTAGACGCCGGGTTTTTCGCCCAGGGAGATGGTGAGTGAGTCGCCGGACGAGTGCTTAACGGCGTTGGAGACCGCTTCCTTCGCGACGCCGGCGAAGCATAACTTGACGGAGCCGGGCAGCTCCGAGCGAATTCCGTAATTGAGGGTGGTGGTGAAGCGGTGTTCGGCGGTTTTCAGGTTTTCCGTGAGCACAGCTTGCAGATCGATGGATTCGTCGTGCAGATCGTGGACGCTTTCCCGGATACTGGTCATCGCCTGGTCCAACGTGTCACGCAGACCTTCCAGGGGTTCCTGCAGATTCTCATCCTTGTTGGCGATGAGAAGGGCGCCGGCCTGGAGAAGCGAGCGGGTCAGCATATGTCCGACATTGTCATGGATTTCCCTGGCGATCCGGTTCCGTTCACGAAGGGTAGCCAGATGGATCTCGTTGTTCTGCGCCTCGGTCAGGCGAAGATTCTGCGAGGCCAGCATCTCATTTTTCTCAGCCAACTCATCGCGTAGGATATGGAAACGTTCCGTAGCCTCCTCAACACGAAATACAAGAAAATACATCAGCACGGCCACACCGACTCCGGCAAAGGCGATGATGTATTGCGCGGCGGACAGCTCCGAGATGTTTCGAAAAACAAGGAGTGAAGAAAGGGCCAGATACCAGCGCTTCTCCCACATCGCCTCATACGCCAGTAACGGTATTCCGCTGAATACGATGGGAGCCCAGCCGCAGCTTCCACAGACGAGAAAAAGCAGTATCGACGCCCACACGGTTCCCGTCAGCATCTGAACGAATATCGATACAACGATGAGTCCGAGTATGACAGCGACCTGCAGGATATAACTATAGTTATCCGAAATCACAAGTCCCGCCAGGCAGAGTAGCAAAATGGCGGTACGTTCATATAATCGATTCATGGATACAGTATAGCATAAAAATGGCAACTTGCAAAGAAAAAGGGTGAAAAAATCTCTGATGGAGCATGTTTTGTGAAAAAATGACATTTGTCACATCACAAACTGACTGCGGACACTTGTACGGGCGTGAAGGCTATTCTATAATAGCATCGTAAACTAACAAAGCATTTCCACAACAACGTTTTTCAAAAGGAGGACTGCAATGGAAAACACAGTCGTAAAAATCGATAACCTGGTTAAGCGTTACTCAGAGCTGATCGCGCTGGACCACTTCAGCCTTGAAATCAAGGAAGGCGAGATCTTCGGTCTGCTGGGACCGAACGGCTCGGGCAAGACAACGACCATCAGCTGTCTGCTCTCGCTGCTTGCCTACGACAAAGGCGAGATCGAAATCTTCGGCAAACCGATGACACCGACCAGCTATGATATCAAGCGGGATATCGGAATCATCATGCAGAATGTGGCGGTCATCGACGAGCTGAATGTCTATGAAAACATCGACTGCTTCTGCGGACTCTATATCACTGACAAGGCACTCCGCAAACAGTATGTGGAGGAAGCCATCGAGTTCGTCGGACTTCAGGACTTCAAAAAGTTCCGTCCGAAGAAGCTTTCCGGCGGTCTTCTGCGTCGTCTCAATATCGCCTGCGACATCGCTCACAAACCGAAGCTCATCATCCTCGACGAGCCGACGGTAGCCGTGGATCCCCAGAGCCGGAACCGTATCCTCGAAGGGATCGTGGAACTGAACAAACAGGGGGCTACCGTGATCTACACGTCGCACTATATGGAAGAAGTGGAGCAGATCTGCTCCCGGATCGCCATCATGGACAAGGGCAAAAAAATCGCCGAAGGAACCAAGGAAGAGCTGAAGAGCCTGATCAAAAACACCGAGACCGTAGATGTCGAGGTTCGCGGAATCACGGAGAACATCATCGCCAAGGTAAGAGAGCTTCCCCACGTATATGAGGCTACCACGGAACATGAAGGTGCTGACTATGAGAAGCTTATCGTCCGGTGTTCCGGCGGCCGGCACAACCTGATACGGATCCTCGGTGTACTGCAGGATGCGGATGTACATATCGGAAGAGTATATTCGGAACTCCCGACACTGAATGATGTATTCCTGGAGATCACGGGCAAGGAACTGCGTGACAAGGATGAGCGGGAAGACGAAGCCGAAACCACGAAGAAAAATAAGAGAAAAAAAGCATAAGAAAGGACGATGACTATGTTTTTTCATAATCTGAAATATGAGCTCATCACCTCCATCCGGGCGAGAGACCTGATCATCTGGCTGATGATCTTTCCGCTGATACTCGGAACACTTTTCAAAATCGCCTTCGGCAGTATCTATGAAAACGACACGCTGTTTAACACAATTCCCACGGCGATCGTGGAGGAGGACGGGAAAAATGAGATCTTCCGCTCAGTAATCGACTCCGTGGAAAAGAGTGATACACCTCTGCTGAAAGCCTCCTATATGAGCGAGGACGAGGCGATGAAGGCGCTGGAAGATGATGAAGTAAAAGGAATCATCTATGTAGGAACCAAGCTTAAACTCACGGTCAAGAGTAACAGCATCGAATCGACAATCCTGAAGCAGTTTACCGAAAGATATATGGCACAGGAATCGGTCATCCGGGATACTCTGGAACACGATCCGATGCGCCTGAGCGAGGTGACGGAGGAGCTGTCACAGCAGATGACAATTCAGGAAGACCGTCCGCTGACCGAGGGAAATACCGATCCCTTTACCTCCTATATGTACAATCTTATCGCGATGGTAGCGATGTTCGGATGTATCACGGGACTGCATATCGCGACGCAGAACCAGGCGAATCTCTCTGAGCTTGGTGCCCGTCGAAACTGCGCGCCGACCCCGAAACTGATCACACTGGTCGCCGGCCTGATCGGCAGCTATCTGGTGCAGGGTGTTTGCGTCTTCCTCACCATCACCTACCAGGTACTCGTGTTGAATGTCGATTACGGCAGCCGGCTTCCTCTGGTTTACCTGGGCGGATTTCTCGGCGGCGTGCTGGGTGTATCTCTCGGATTTTTCGTAGGCTCCTTCAGCTCCTGGTCCGAGGGTGTCAAGATTTCCGTGCTGATGAGCTTGACGATGATCCTGTGTTTCATGAGCGGTCTGATGATGGGAAACATGAAATCCATGCTCGAGATGCATGCCCCCATCGTCAACGATCTGAACCCGTCGGCTGTGATCTGTGACTCGATGTATTATCTGAATGTCGATGCCGGATATGACCGGTATATACTGAAGCTTCTGACGATGCTTGCCTTTTCTGTAGTGTTTGTGATCGGAGGTTTTCTTTTGACAAGGAGGAAGAAGTATGCAAGTCTTTAAACTGTTTTTCCAGATTGCGAAGAAGAAACTCCCCGCGGGACTCATCTATGTGATCGTTTTTTTCGCGGTCTGCATCCCTATGGTAAAACTCAATTCCGGGGAGAAGGTCTTCGAGGAGAAGAAGCTCGACATTGTCATTTTTGATGAAGATCAGAGCACGGAGAGTCAAAGCCTGATCGACAGCATCGCCGCGAAGAACACGATAATCGAATTGAAAAATGATCCGCAGCTACTGCTCGACGCGATGTACTACGAGTCGGTGGACTACACGCTCACCGTCAAAAAGGGGTACGCACAGAACCTGTCCAAAACGGATACCGCGGATACCAAAGAAGCTTTATTTGAAACCTTTCATCTGCATGACAGCTATGCAACTGCTATGATGGAGCAGTATCTCGACGAATATGTCCGACTGGTCCGCGCATACGAAAAAGGCGGGAACGATGTAGCTTCGGCCATCCGGAAAACGGAGGAAAAAATCGACATCGAAACGGAAGTAACCTATGCAACGTTTGACAATGGGGCAGCAAAGGATGACAGCTACCCGGAGGCCCTGGGATATGTATTCCGTTATATGCCCTATGTCCTCATCTCCGTACTGATGAATGTTCTCTGTCCGATCCTGCTCGCGTTCAGGAAAAAGGATCAGCGCTACCGGATAAACTGTTCGAGCATGAAGCAGTCCAGCTTCTCTGTTCAGCTTTTCGGCGGAACCGCCGTTCTGGTGCTGGGAATCTGGCTGGCCTGCGTGATCGGTGATGCCATCATCTACGGTGGCTTCTATCAGGGTACCGCCTGGATCGCCGTGGCGAATACGCTGATCGTCGCCCTGATATGTGCTATAACCGCCGTTCTGGTGTCATCCTTCAACCCCGGCGAAAGCGTCATCAACATGATCACGCAGTGCATCGGTCTCGGGATGTGTTTTCTCTGCGGTGTCTTCGTACCGCAAAGTATGCTGGGTGGCGGCGTCCTCGCGGCAGCCAGGTTCCTCCCGTTCTACTGGTACGAACGAGCCAACGACATACTGATGGGAGAGACGACCGGCACCATGGGCGATGTGTGGATCTGCCTTCTGATCGAAGTCGGTTTCCTCGTCGCGCTGGCCCTGGTAACCATGTTGATCTCGCGTCAACGTCCGACCGGTTCACGCATTCGAAAAGTACAACCGGAATAACCATATATGATTGAAATATTATCCTAAAAAAACGCAGCACAACTTGCTGCGTTTTTTTGCAAATCAAAGAAAACATAGCATTGACAGAACGCTCAGGATGTGTAATAATAAAATTTGTTATTTATGGGATGAGTAATCCACCGGGACACAAGAAAGCGACTTCGCGAATTTCTTGTGCGGTGCCTCGCACATTGTGCTCAGCAAGGAGGAAAAATGCAAATTGTTTTAAAGAACGACACGATCACAGCGACCTTCGACACCCACGGTGCGGAACTGAAAAGCCTGGTCAAAGACGGCAGGGAATTCATGTGGAACGGAGATCCCGCCTACTGGAATCGCACCTCACCGGTGCTCTTTCCCTTCGTCGGGGCCGTGAAGGACGGTGTCTACCGCTACCGCGGTGAAGAGTACAAGATGGGACAGCATGGATTCGCGAGAGACATGGAGTTTAAAGTAGTGGGACAGACCGAGAGCTCCATATCATTCCGGTTGGATTCCGACGAGGAAACGAAGAAAAAGTATCCTTTTAAGTTCGAACTGACGATTATGTATACCATCCATAAAAATGAACTGGGCATTGCATGGATCGTAAAAAATCCGAACAGAACTACCATGTATTTTTCCATCGGTGCCCATCCCGCTTTCATGGTAAAGCTGGATGAGAACGACACCTTCCGCGGCAACTGGCTTCAGTTTGACACCAAAGGTGAACTGATCGCTACGGACTTCTCGAACGGTCTGGTGAAGCACAGCACCCACACCGTCACCACCGACGAAGACGGCTGCGTGGCACTGGATGAGCATTTTTTTGACAACGGGGTACAGATTTTCGAGCGCGATCAGGCGCAGAGAGTATCCATCCTGGACAAGGATAAAACACCCTATGTAACACTGGAATTTGACACACCGCTTTTCGGCATCTGGTCTCCCGAAAAGAAAAATGCTCCGTTCCTCTGTATCGAACCCTGGTACGGCAGAGCGGACGCCGAGGATTTTGAAGGAGAACTCCAGGAACGTCGTTACGAAAGAAGCCTGGAGGTGGGAGGAACCTTCCGCGGTGGGTACAAGATCTTCATTAATTGATAATCAATAGGATAGTAAGATATTAAAAGAAGCACCGCCGCGGCGATGCTTCTTTTTTTAACTCTCTTAAACAATCGACTAGGATAATTCATTTTCGTATTTACCCTTGAGCTTATCAAACTTCTTGCAGTTCTTCTCCAGAATACCGAACTCCGATTCCTCCGGAATGTTCTCAACAGCCGTGCTCATGTAGTTGCGCATAACACCTACCATGACAAACGGCTTGATGAAGGTTCCGTGAACGATAGACCACAGAATGATCGCTCCGATGACAGCAAACGCGATGGTAAGGTATGTCGGATTGGAAAGGATATCGATCCACTTCTTGCTATTCTCCGTACTCTGCAGCTCGCCGATCTCAGCAGAAAGCTTGGAGATCGGTCCGGAGAACTGCGTAAGGATCGCGTAAATGATTCCGAAAAACGCGCCGCCGATCGCGATCAACGATGCGAGACCCATACCGAAGATGCGGCCCATGTTTTTCAGGAAGGTCTTACCATGCTTGAAGAAGATCACGGCACCCTCACAGGTCGCCTTGAACGCGCCCTTATCCTTGCGATAGAACACATAGCCCAGGCAGCAGTCACACAGATACTCGACGATGGTATTGATAACAATACTGATCGCACCTCCTACGGCACTGCCGGAATCTCCGCCGACTGCTTCGCCGACCTTCGAGATGAGATGTCCCAGCTCTTGGAAAAGTCCCTTGATCAGACCGGTCGCCGCATAGTAAACAGCCACCGTCACGAAACGCTCCTTGACCATCGCCTTGCCGGTCTCCCAACAGTTATCCGGAATCTTGTCCTCCGTCACGGACTTCATGATCACGGCGATCATACCGGCCTTGATGATGTACATAAAGAAGTGTGAGAGGATAGCGATCAGCACGATGGCGATCACGGTACCGACACCCATTCCTACCAGGCCGCTTCCCTTCCAATCAAACATCTTGTCGGAAAAGAGAAACCCACCGCCTGCCAGCAGTCCCAGCATCACCAAAAACAAGAGACAGATGAAGAACCGGCGGATAGAAAAAGTCATCACCTTGCGATAAATTGCGCCGTTACTAACATTAGGTTTCATTCTTTTTCTGTTTCCTCCTTATTTTATTTTTTATCATCATTTTCCTTCAGGCCAATCAGCTATTCAGCATTTTGTTTGTCTGACTCAAAAATGACAGATAAATCACTAATTGTGCAAGCTCCAACAGAACCGCGAAGATAGCCAGAACAACGGCAATTGCAGTTCCGAAGGATCCACGGAAGATGGCAAGAACCAACTTGATCAGGATGGAAACAGCCAGCGTGATGATGATCAGCTTTACGATATTCTGTCCCTTCTCCTGTACCGCCTGATTGCCCAACTGCATAGCCAGATTGGAGATTCCGGCGATAATCATCAGCGTCGTCAGAAGTGAAATAACAGAGCTTGCCACGGAAAAAATCTGACTTAAAAATACATTTTGACTGAGGATCGATCCGAGCAGGGATGCGACGATCCCGATGAAAATCAGGTACAACGCCGCCTTGAAGGACTCCTCATCCTTGGACGCGTTATAAACACCGATCAGATTGATGATCCCTGCTACGACCAACGCGATTCCACCGATACTTGCCGTCGTGATAACCAGCCAGGCAAGTGGATTGAACGCCGTATCCACTATGGCTGCAACATCTCCGTTCGCTGCCCCCTCTGTTGTCGCGAATCCCAGGATAAGTCCGATCCCGACTGCGATGGAAGCAAACAACGCGAGAACCTCACCGATATAAATTCGCTTTACACCGACTGCGGCATTTGGAAACCTCATAATTTCTACCTCCTTTAAATGTGTTCAATAATCCAACATACAGTATTCTACCATTTTTTCCCTCTATATGTCAACAATTATATGATTAAATCGCTTTCCTCGATCTTTTTGTTGAAAAATGCGATGATCTTCATACACGGTTTCCGGAGTAAAAGACCGATGATCAGAGACGGGATGAGGAAAATCAACAGAATCCCGATATACTTCCAAAACTGCGCGGTATCCGCTCCTCCCACGGTTTCCCGAAGCGCGGGAACCCCGTAACGGAAGGGAAGGTACGGCGCTATCGTCTTGAAGGCATTTGGCAGTACCTCGATCGGGAAGGTTCCTCCCGAGCCGGCGACCTGGAGTACCAGAACGATGACTGCCAGCGCCTTGCCGATGACGCTGAAGGTAACGGTAATCGAATAGATAAACAGGGTATACACCAGGCTGGATATCATGCAGGCGATGATAAACAGGTACGGATTCTCGACCTGCGCTTTGAGGAAAAACAGATCTCCCAGAGCGATGATCAGGGCCTGTATCTGTCCGATGAGGAAGAATACCATATAGCGGCCGAAGAATACCGTTGTCGGCCCGGCGTTTTCAAACTTCTTTTTATCCCGTTTGGACAGATCCACACTAACGACGGCAACCAAAACCACACCGCCTACCCACAATGCGAGGGAGGAGTAAAACGGCGTCATGGCCGATCCGTAATTCGCTACCGGGAAAAGTTCGTGAGTAGTCGAGTTCACGGGACTGGAAACAAATCCTCCCAGCGCCTCCGGATTACTGATGATCGGCAGTATCATGGACTCCAGAGAATCCAGTTCATCGGGATTATCCAGCTTTTTGATCACTTCATCAATCTTTTTGTTCACGCCGGACAGATACTCGTTCAGATTCTCGATCACTTTTTTCAGATTCTTATTCATCTTGGTGGCATCCGAAAAAGCAGTATCCAGCTGCTTTGTGCCGGAGGTCATCGTTTGGGCAAAGTCAGCCAATCCGTCCAGCGAAGTAAAGTTTTTATCCAGCTTTTTCCCGATGCTGCCTTTGATGGATGAAAACTCGCTTTTGGCTCCGGCTATCGCGTTATCGATTTCCGCGGTGATCGCGTCCAGCTCGGCCTTCGCCTTCGCGGGAACCTTGCCGGTCTTTTCGATTTTACCGCATATATCTTCGATCTTATCGATCGCCTCCTGCGCCTTCGTGTTTGCCGTCTCGAGGAACGTGATCGCTTTGGAACCACTGACACCGAGATTGGCATTGACACTTTTCAGAATGGAGATAACCTCGTTATTGGCGAGGATGATCTTCTGGAACACACTCTCTGTCTTCTTTAACTTGGCCGCTACGGCATCCGCGTCGCCGGACGTATCCTCCAGGATCTGATCCAGTTGGTTGGCCACGTCGGCATTTCCGATGGAATTCAACGCGCTCTCTATCGTAGGAACCAGCTGGCCGCTTGTATTTTTCACCATATCCAGCGCGCCCTTGACATCGTCTGCTTCCTCGTCGATTTCCGAGAATGCTTTCTTCACGGTAGGCTCCATCTCCCTGGTTGATTCGATAAGCTGATCGACGGAATCCAACGTGGTGATCAAAAGCTCACAGGAAGACATGAGTCCGCTCACCTCATTCTTCGCGTTTTTCAGACTCTCCTTGAGCTTTTTCAGTATGGTTTCCTTCTCCGAACCAAGCGTCTCATCGGTCGTGTTCATAACCTTGGCAACCGACTGCATCAGCTGATCGACGAAGTTGGAACCCACGGCCTGTTCGATCGCCTCCACTCCCTTGTCCGTAATCTTCGGCGCAATGGAATTGACCTTTTCATTGACGTAATAATCCAGATTTGCTTTTTTAAATGTACCGGATGCTAAAGACATCAGATTCTCGGAAAAATCCTTCGGGATCACCACCGCGGCGTAATACTCCCCGTTTTTTGTACCGTTGATCGCCGTCTCTTCATCCACAAAGGTCCAACCCATCTGGGGGTTCGCCTTGAGATTATCAATGATGGAATCGCCGGCGTTGACCTTCAGCCCCTTGAAATCATACCCCTCATCCAGAGAGCACACGGCAAATGGCAAATCCCCCGTGTTCGAATATGGATCCCAGTTTGCCGCGATGTTGAACCAGGCATAGAGTGCCGGCAGAATCGTGATACCGATAATTACAACAAACAGAATCAGACTTTTTTTGATTCCCCTTATATCATTTAAAAAAATACCGAATACTGTTTTCATATGTTCCTCCGTTTTCTTTTACTGCGCCGGAATACCTGACTCGGTTTCCGCTTCCTCGGACTCATCAAAACCGGTTTCCTCCCCTGGGTCTTTCATCCCCAACAGCTCCTGATACTTGTGAAACTTGTACTCCGCGCGGATCATCAGAGCCGCCGTGTACAGATCGGTAATCACCCACAGGATCAGAAATTCAATCTTGGAATTCAGCCCGAAAATCAACGCCAGATAAACGATACCGGACAAAACCACGAATGCCGGTCCGAATCGCTTGTAGCTTTCTCTTTTTCGGAACGCGTCTTCACACGCCTCCATCAGATTCTGTCGAATCCGAGTATCATCCGGTTCCCAATCCTCAGGGATCTCCATCTGAAAATCATTTTTCTCCTTCACCGGTTCATCTCACCTTCTTTCCATCAATTGTTTTCTGTTGTTAAAGATCCAATCGTTGCTTCCGTCATCTTGGCTTCGGTTTCGGCCTTGTCTTTTGCTTCCGCCTCGGCTTTTTCTTTAGCTTCTGCCTCAACCTCCGCTTTTACTGCCTCTTCCAATTGTTCATCTCTGTTATCTTCCATTATGTATTACTCCCTGTAGATAGAAGAATGAGCACCCGGAGACAGAATCCCCCGGATGCTCATCCGATTTTGTTTTTAATTATTTGCTTTCCAGTGTGTTCTTCGCCGAAGCAAGAAGTGAAAGGTATAAGATATACTGTACCAGCGTAAGAATCAGGATCATAACACCGAGAATCGTAACGACTACCTCAGCGATGTTCTCTTTGAAGAGAAGTACAACGACATTGGCGATGAACTTCAGTACGATCACCGTGATGATGATCTTCAGGAGGCCGACTGCCTTTTCCTGAAGAAGTCCGTCATTCAACTTGGCTCCGAGCATACCGATGCCGCCGATGATCATGAATGTAGTCAGGATCTCTAAAAGGTTTGTTACGACGGTTCCGAGGTTGCTTAACAGGTTGCTGTTCGGGAAAGCGAAAGCAAGAGCCGTGCCCGCGATAGCAAACAGGATAGTGAACAGGATCAGGTACAGAGCACCCTTAAAAGCCTCCTCATCCCTCGATGCTTTCGCAATACCAACCAGCTGAAGGATGTAAGCGACAATCGCTATGATTCCTCCGACACTGATAAGGATCGCTGCCACCGTAAGACCACCATCTGTTGCTGCAACATCGACAACCGTACCATCGGATACAACCGGCTTGGAAAAGATTACTGAGCACGCGATCGTGATCGCTGAAATCAATCCCAGCACTTCTGCGATAAATAGTTTCTTGATACCATTTGCTGCGTTAGGAAATGTCATTGTTTTTCTCCTTTTCTTTATTTGTTTTTGTTGCCATTTAACAACACGGAGGAAATTTTACCACATCTATGACTATAAGTCAAGGAAAAAAGCCCTTGCGAATGCAAGACTATTGCCGTATAATGGAGGCGAATAACGAAAAATGATCTCGATCAGAAGACTTTTGAAGAAAGGAAGAACGAGATATATGGATGCTCTGCTAAATGTCATTTCCGCAATCTGCGAAAAAGTTCAGGTTGTTTCCGATCTTTTTTGGGATTTCCCCACGAACTTCGAATGGTATTCAAACATACCGATTCTCGGGAATTTCTCCCTGGCCATTTTATTGCTTATCGGCTCAGGAATCTATTTTTCCTTCCGTTTACGTTTTATTCAGGTGAGAATGTTTAAACGGGGGATCCAGGTGCTGAAAAACGGCAAGGCACAAACCGGTATTTCGCCTCTGGCATCCTTCTTTTTGTCCACAGCCATGCGGGTCGGCCCGGGCAACATCCTGGGTGTGACAGGTGCTATCTCCGTGGGCGGACCGGGAGCGCTGCTCTGGATGTGGATTTCCGCATTTTTCGGCATGGCAACTGCCTTTGTTGAGTCTACATTATCTCAGATTTTCAAAGAGAAAAAGGGGCAGGAATACATCGGTGGAATGGCGTTCTATGGCAAAAGACTCATAAAAAACTCAGCCGTTGTGGGCGTTGTGCTTTCGCTGATGTATATCATCTATGCCCTTTTATGCTTTCCGGCCCAGGGCTTCAACTCGGTGTCTTCCGTAGGCCAGATTGCATCCATATTGTGCGGAAAAGAACTACCGACTACCCATGCGGTTTATTGGATTGCTTTCGCGATCATTATTCTGGTAGTGGTCGCTGTTTCTTTTGGCGGAACCAGAAAGATTTCCAAAATAACAGACATACTTGTTCCGACGATGGCCATCGTTTATGTAGTGACCGTTCTTGTTCTTATTCTGTTAAACATATCAAGGGTGCCGTGGTTTTTCCAAGTTGTTTTTACCGAAGCCTTCAAGCCGGATGCCGTGTTTGGCGGAGCCTTTGGAATCGTAATAATGCAGGGAGTCCGACGGGGACTTATGTCCAACGAGGCCGGCCAGGGAACGATCACTATGCCGGCGGCCGCTTCCGATGCCAATCACCCCTGTGATCAGGGCTGCGTTCAGGCCATCGGTGTCTTCCTGGATACTATCGTCATCAGCACATTAACCGGTTTTGTCGTGATCATGGGAAGAGTATGGCTGACAGACCGTGGCGATGCCTGGTTTGAGCTTGGCAAGCTTCCCAAGTATCTAGCCTCGGTAGAAGAATTAACACCCGGAACCACCTTTAACAGTGTTGTTACCTTGTTGGTCTCTCTCTGCTTCGGCCTTTTTGCCTTCACCTGCCTTTTGGGCTTTATGTCTTTTTCCGAAATCTGCGCCAACCGGATCAGCAAAAAGAATTTTTTCATAAATTTGATTCGAATTCTGGGTATAGTAGTGATCAGTTTTGGTATTCTTACCTCCATCGTCGGCTTTGATCTGGGAGCGCTTTGGGATCTTTCAGATTTTGCGAATATCCTGATTGCATATTGCAACATTCCGCTTTTGTATATCGGATTTAAGTATGTTAAGAGAGCTCAGCTTCACTATGAAAAATGGGACGGAACCCCCTTCAACTCCCGTGTCGCAGGAGTCGAAGTGGCCGTCTGGGATCAGAAGGCGCATCCTTCATAATTCCCGGCTGTATTCCTAAGTTCATTTCCCGCAGGAACAGTCTCTCTGTTTCAGGCATCACTTTCATATTATTAGCCCCGTTGTTTCATCATCAGATAGCAGTTAATCCCCTTTTTATAAAAATCAGTTAGTTCTCCAACACACTTATATCCCAGATTTTCATATACTGACATTTTCCTCTCCTTTACAAATCGCAATTTAAATTATTCTATCATGAGCAACACAAATGTAAAAAGGGAGTTTTGATTTGTATAAGATAATCCCACTCATTCGAAATATTCCTTCCGTTGCTCCTTGCAAACTCTGATTCTACTCCGTTATCTCTATCTGATTGCCTTC
>JAFYBS010000072.1 GCA_017540125.1 Eubacterium sp. | reverse complement strand
TCAAAAATCGGATATTTAATCTCTCTGTTTACTACTTTATCCACTCCGGCCACGATCTCCACATCGGAATCCTCCCTGGCCAGACTCGTGATCATCCGCCCCATGGCACCGGAGCAGCCACTCATGATTATTCTAGTCATTTTTTCACCTCATACTGATATTCACTTTACCGAAATCCCGACCTTCTCCATCTCGGAACGAAGAAGCGCCGCATGGGACTCTTCCATCTCGGTCAACGGCAGCCGCAGACCTCCTACCTCCATTCCCATCAGATTCATCGCTTTTTTCACGGGGATAGGGTTTACTTCACAGAACAGGGCTCCGATCAGATCAAAGTACTTCCGCTGCATCGCGGATGCCTTCTTGAAATCCCCATCCAGACAGGCCTGTGCCATGTCATGTGTTTCCTTCGGAAGAATGTTCGACAGAACGGAAATCACTCCTTTTCCGCCGACGGACATGATAGGAACCGTGATATCGTCGTTTCCGGAGTAGACATCCACTCCTCCGTCAGACATACTCAACACTTTTACGGTCTCGGACAAATCTCCGGTAGCGTCCTTCATTCCAACGATGTTCGGAACATTTTTCCATAAATCCACCATGGTTCCGGCCTCGATCTTCACACCGGTCCGTCCCGGAATGTTATACAAAAGGATCGGACGGTCGGAAGCCTCTCCGGCGATTGCACGGAAGTGTTCTTTCAGTCCGTTCTGCGTGGATTTGTTGTAATACGGGGTTACCAGTAACAGCCCGTCCGCACCGGCCTCAACCGCTTCTTTGGTAAGCATGACAGCCGTTTGTGTCGAGTTCGAGCCGGTTCCGGCAATCACCGGAATCCTTCCCGCCACCTTCTCACAGGTAAACCGGATGCAGTCCACATGTTCCTTCTCGGACAGGGTAGAAGCTTCCCCGGTGGTTCCGCAACTGATGATGGCATCCGTTCCGCCGGCGATCTGCTGCTCCAGGATTTCCTCCAGTTTGTCATAGTTTACGCTTCCGTCTGCGTTCATCGGTGTGATCAGTGCCACACCGGCTCCTTCAAAAATCGACATAAGTCTCATCCTCCCTTTCCGAGATTATAATTCATTCTTTTTCAATAAGATCTCACTGATCACGTTGAAACAGTCGGTCAACTCTTCCGGGAGGTTGTTCCCCGTCACATAGAGCTTACGGTAATCCCCTTCCGTCGACAACAGCTCCCGGACATCCCGGATATCCAGAATGCCCATATCCAAAACTCCCAACAGCTCATCCAAAACGATGATATCGCTTTCGCCGGTCTCAATCACCTTTCTGGCGTAGTGAACACCGTTCAGAATGTTCTGTTTTTCTTCTTCCTTCTCCTCGATCGTAAGATCCCGGTAGCAGGTTTCGGATTTATCAAATCGGAAAAACTGAACCTCCGGCTCCAACCGGTCAAAAAATTGAAAATCATCCCCGGATTTTCCTTTCAGGAACTGGATGATCGTAACCCGTTCGCCTTCGCCGATATCTCGCAGAGCCTGGCCGATCGCAGCGGATGTTTTTCCTTTCCCTTTTCCGTAAAAAGCATGAATGATCTTTTTTTCCATAATGCCCCCATTCCGCCGTTGTCAAAACGGCTCGCGCATGTGAATCTCAAGTTCGTGATCACACCCGTGTTTTGTTCCGAAAACGCTGTTCTTCACACTGAAAGTATATTTTATCACACTTTCAGATTTTTTTCAAGACCTGTAGTACTCCATCTTCCGGCATCGGCGGACACACCTCATCCGCATACTCCTTGATCTTCGGTGCCGCGCTCCCCACCACGTAAAACTTTGAGGAATGCTCGATCATCTCGGTATCGTTCTCATTATCACCGAACACAATGGTTTCCTCCGGCAGAATTCCAAGATATTGCTGCAGAAAATCCAGGGCGTGCCCCTTGCCGGATTCCTTGGATACGATATCCAGCCACTGTTTTCCTGCCATAGTTGTCTTGGCCAGCTTGCTCCATTTCGGCCGGAACCACTCTTTCGTCAACTCTTCTACCGCTTCGGGGTGATACAGCGCCACCTTGAGCACATCATCGTCGACACCCTGGGACATATCGCCCACCGCCTCCATATCGAAGCCGTAATCCTCCACGACCCAACGGTACAATTCACTGTCCTCATAGCGACAGTAAGTGCATCGTGCCCCGGCAACCATAAAGTCAATCTCCGAAATCCGCATCGCGTCCTGAATCATCTCCCGTACCATATCCGGAGCAAGCGGGGTACAGTGAAGCATTTCGCGTTTTCCGTTGCTGACTAAGCCACCCCCCTCACAGATGAAGTGGATGATATCTGCAACCGGACGAAACACCTTGTAAATGCTGGGATACTGACGGCCGGAGCAGGCAGCAAACCGGATCCCCCGATTATACAAGTCGCGGATCACGTCAAAGTATTCGGGATTCAGTGAACCCTCTCCGCTCCCGTCGGGAACAAGAGTGCCGTCAATGTCGGATACGATGAGTTTTATCATTTTGATTTACCTCAAAAAAGGCGCGCAGGCCATTGTCTGCGCGCCCCGATTTTTCTGATTAATTATTGATAAGCTTATCCTCTGAGCTCCAGCTGTACAGCTTGCGGACGCTCTCGCCGACGATCTCGGACGGATGCTCGGCTGCCTTTTTACGCATTGCCTTGAAGTGTACCTGGCCTCCTGCGGAGGACATGTCGAGAAGGAAATCCTTTGCGAAGGTTCCGTCCTGGATGTCTGCCAGGATCTTCTTCATAGCCTTCTTTGTATCCTCGGTGATGATCTTCGGACCGGTCACATAGTCACCGTACTCTGCGGTATTGGAAATCGAATAACGCATTCCGGCAAAACCACTCTGATAGATCAGATCCACGATCAGCTTCATCTCATGGATGCACTCGAAATAAGCATTTCTCGGATCATATCCTGCCTCAACCAGTGTCTCGAAGCCGGCCTGCATCAATGCGCAAACGCCGCCGCACAGAACTGCCTGCTCGCCGAAAAGGTCGGTCTCGGTCTCGGTGCGGAAGGTCGTCTCCAGGACACCTGCTCTGGCTCCGCCGATTGCCAGGGCGTATGCCAATGCCTTCTCCTGTGCCTTTCCGGTTGCGTCCTGATGAACCGCGATCAGACACGGTGTTCCCTTTCCGGCCTGATACTCGCTGCGAACCGTATGTCCCGGTGCCTTCGGAGCGATCATCGTAACATCGACATCTGCCGGCGGAACGATCTGTCCGAAATGAATATTGAAACCATGGGAGAACATCAGCATGTTTCCTGCCTCGAGATTCGGCTCGATGGACTCTTTGTAAAGAGCTGCCTGCTTCTCGTCATTGATCAGGATCATGATGACATCGGCCTGCTTGGCAGCCTCAGCCGCTGTATATACTTTAAATCCCTGCTCCTCGGCACGCTTCCAGGATTTCGAACCCTCATAAAGGCCGATGATGACGTTGCATCCGGACTCCTTAGCGTTCAAAGCCTGCGCGTGTCCCTGGCTTCCGTAACCGATCACGGCGATCGTCTGTCCGTCCAGGGCAGAGAGATCACAGTCGCTCTCATAAAAAATTTTTGCGTCTGACATGATAATTACCTCCTAAAAAAATGTTGATATATTTGTCTCGGATGCTTTATCCGCGGCATTGCATGATCAGTCCTCGTATCCCCTCTCCAGACCGGTGATTCCGGTACGAACCAACTCCAGAACTTCAATTCCGTAGCCTTCCATACGTTCGATAAGCACATCCACCTTGGTCTGGTTTCCTGTCATCTCGATGATCATCGAATCGTCCGATATATCATCGATCTTCCCTCGAAAAATATCCGCGATCGCGCTGATCGTCTGCAGATCGTCCCTGGTCGCCCTCACTTTCACGAGTACCAGCTCCCGGTAGACCGAATGATTATCCGCCAGTTCCTTCACGGATTTGACATCCTCCAGCTTGCTGACCTGCTTTTTGATCTGGTCAAGTATGATATCATCTCCGGTCACAGCCACCGTCAGACGGGAATACTTCGAATCCTCGGTTTCCCCTGCCGACACGCTGTCGATATTATACCCCCGGCGCGAAAAAAGCCCTACCACCCGACTCAGAACGCCGGATGTGTTGTTCACCAGGATTGACAGAACTACCTTGCTCATCCATTCACCTCGTCTCAAAAAGATACGATAACGAAATACATTTTAGCAATCCCGACGACAGATGTCAAGTGAAAACTGGGGAAGCGTCCGTTCTCCGCACAAAAACAACAGAAAACCGCGCCGATCCCGATCGACACGGTTCCCTGTCAGGTTTCTATATCGTTTTCCGTCAGGAGTTGAAAATAAACTTTTTCAGCGCGGACTTGTTTTTCGTCATATCCGCCACCAGCACCTGCTGCCCGTTAACCGACTGGTCGGAAAAGCTTCCGTCCACAGGCACCGCGAACTGATTCAGCTTGGTTGCCCCCATCTTGATGATCGTCACCAGGTAACTGTAGATATCATCCTTGCTGACGTCTGTTGTGACGTTCGGAAGGACATCTGCCGCAAGATCCAGGATCTCCGTCGGCGTCATCGTCTTCACTTTGTTCAGGATTGCCTGAATGGTCAGTCGCTGCCGCTCGACACGACCGTAATCATCACCCTTTCCGCTGGCCGTGTAGACTCCGGGATAACGGCCGCTGGAGGTCATTTTTCCATGACGGATACGGCAGTATCCCAACGCTTGGAATCCGTTAAAAATCTGCTTTCCGATCTTGGTGTTGCGGTATTTTCTCCTCTTGATGTAGTTGGTGGAATTCAGGTTTTCCGACTCGGACTTCGTCAGATTAACCTCGATTCCGCCCAGCTGATCGATCACATTGACGAATGCGTCAAAGTTCACCTCGGCATAACCATCCATCCGGATTCCGAAGTTCTCTGCCACCGTCTCATACAGAAGCTGGATCCCTCCGAAGGAGTAAGCCGCATTCAGCTTTTGATTTCCATAACCGGGCACCGACACATACAGATCTCTCATCAGGGATGTCAGTTTCAGTTTCTGATGCTTGATATCCAGCGTCGCGATCATCATCGAATCCGATCGTCTCTCCGCACCCTTGGCATCCTGTTCATCCAGATTTTTATCCGCGCCGACCAAAAGGATGTTTACCACCTGCGTATCCGAAGACAACTGGTACTTGGACAGATCCACCTGATCCAGCGTGTTCTTCGTATCATAATTGATCATCCCCAGTGCTCTGTCACCGCGATGAACCAGCGTCGCGATCATAACTCCCGCCACGGCCGAAAGCAACACGCCGAATACCAGAAATACACGGGCTATGATCTTCCGCGTATGTTTCATACTTGCTTTCTTGCTTGTCGGTTTTTTCTTTGATTCGTTATCAGTCCCTCTGGTCTGATTCGCCATAAATCTCTCCTTATTCTTTATTTACAGCAGGAAAAATACTCCCACATTTCGTATCCAACCGCTTTTGGTAAATCCGTAATGTACCATCCGAAACCAGCGAATCGGTTTGGGTACATTATCCAGCGTAGCAAACGCCCGGATAATCTCTTTTTTATCTCCCGGTATCTCCTCGCGGAACACCTGATAGAACACCGCTCCCTGACGAACTGTCGCCCGAAGCGCTTTCCTCTGATCACGGATGCTTTCCAACCGGTTCCTCACGTATCCGGTATAGGATGAGCTTCCGATCTGATTGTCCTCATGTTGCCGGTAACGGAGTGTCATCTCATCAAGATAAGCCACCTGCCCGAATGTCGCCGCGATCAAAGCCATCCACCAATCATGGACACGGATATCCTTCGGCAGATGCTCCAGTTTCCGAACTAGGGCATGGTTCACCATCACGGTACACCCGATACATTTATTTTCCATCAAAAGCGGCGCGATGTCAACCTTTTTTGTATTATAGTGAGATTCGCGCTGAAAACTGCGTTTTTCTCTGGTTCTACCACTGTAGATTTCAGCGTCGGTAAATACCAGTATCGGGGCTCCGGGCCGATTATTTTCTGTTTTTTTCATCCGAGCCAGTGTTTTTTCCACTTTATCCGGAAACCAGATGTCATCCTGGTCACAAAGCATGACATAATCCGCCGACGACCGCTTCACTCCCCGGAGGAAATTAAACGTGTATCCCAGGTTGCGGGGATTGGCATGCCAGAAAATCCTGTCATCCCTTTTCCGGTAATCTCTCACGATATCTTCCGTTCCGTCCGTCGATCCGTCGTCATAAACCCGGATCCGGATGTCCCCGTACGTCTGCGCCAGCAGGGAATCCAGCAGCTCCGACAGATATTTTTCACCATTATAGGTGGTTAAAACGATATCAACCATAACGATATCCTCCCGTACGCCGCCTTATCGCTCCCAGTAGCTTTTGTTCATCGAAATCATCTTCACCACGTCCTTCGGCAGACTCCGGTAATGCTTGCCCAGAAGATAGCCTGCGTACTTGAACCCGCTTCTGCACACGAGATCCGGGATCATATACCACTGATCCGTTTCCACCAGATACTTTACCGTATCCACTACCAGCCGGATTCCCTCCGACTCGGAACTGACCTTATCAAAAATCTTCCGATACTGGCTCTGTGAGACGGCCAGATCAAAGTTTCTGGAAAACTGCTGGCGGTAAGTATAGTGATGACTGTGGATCACCTCCGCCTCCGCCACATAGGCAATCCGGTACCCGGCCTCCAGGGTTCCTGCCGCCATGATATTGTCTTCATTAAAAATGGTATGCCTCACAAATCCACCCAGTTCATCGTAAACCGAATGCCGGTACATCGCACAGACGTTGGAACAAAAATAAGCCTTAATCCCAAGCTTTTCGACATCCTCTTCGGACTTGACATAGCTTTTTTCCGGATAATTGAAGGTGCGGGTGAAGCCCTCGATGGGGTCCTTTTTCTCATTCTCAACCAGCTGTCTGGCATACGCCGTGGCAACCTTCTCGCCATTCATCGCCTCGTGTAACCGTTCGATGAGATGC
>JAFYBS010000071.1 GCA_017540125.1 Eubacterium sp. | reverse complement strand
TGTACTTGTCAAGAAAAGTGGACACGAAAAAAACTTTTTTTCTGTTTCGTTTTTCGAAAGTAAACACCCAGCATTTTTTCTTGGGCTTTTCTTTTTCAAAAGTAGACACTGAGCGTTTTTTTCAGCCGTTTTCGTTTTCAAAAGTAGACACATTCTCAGGACGACCCCATTTTTCGCCGTTTTTGAACGAACTTCGGCTCTTCGCTCAGCACCCTGTTCTCAAATGTATGTTTTCTCCTGATTTCGCCCTTAAAAAAACTCTTTCTGAAATTCACCGGTGTCTCATATCCTAACGAGTAGCAGGGACGATGTTTATTATAGAAATCTACGTATCTTTCAAGCACTGCCGCAAATTCTTCTCGATTCCTACACTTGTTGATTTCGAAATCCATATACAGTTCTTCCTTCATCCAGCCGTTCAGCGACTCATTCACCGGATTATCCGTGGGTTTGCCGGCTCTGGACATAGATCTTACGATTACTGTATCCTTTATCAGATCATTGTATGCTATTGATGCATATACGCTCCCCTGGTCCGTATGGAGCACCACGGGCTCCGTCTGTCCTTTCAGGAGCTCTTTGACATCCGCTAATCCGTCTATATACTGGTTTCTGTCCCCTTTTCTTGCTGCTATTCGGTAGGACAGGATTTCCTTTGTGAATACATCAAAGTAAAATGTCACCTCAAAATAGAGGATCCAGAACTTAAACGCAGTCATGTCGGAAACTATGACCTGTCTGGGGCGATCCACAGTCTCCCATGTGGTGAAGATCAGATTGGGGTATTTATCTTTTTCTTTGCGCTTTCTGTAATGAACCTGATGTTTTGTCTCAGACTTTATGCCTAGGAACCGGAAGCATTTGTAGATGTAGTTGTCGCTGCAATCATATCCGTAGTTAAGCCTTATATACGCCGCCGTCCATCTGTATCCGTGTGATTTATGCTCCGTATGAACTTTCTCAACAAGAGCGATCATCTCTTCACGCTTTATATCGCGATCAGATTTATCTCGCTTCTTCCACTTATAGTAACCGGATCGACTGACTCCCATAAGCGAACATAGATCTTTGACATCGTAATCTCTGGATAAAAGCTCAACTATTTCGAATTCTTCGGCTTTAAGCGAACATACTCCTGTTCCCCAGCTTCGTTCGTCCGTACAGTATAGTTTTTTTTAAGTCTTTCATTCTCGATGCGGAGTTTCAGGATTTCCTTCTTATACGCTTCCTCCGTGCGATCTACCCCCTCCGGCAGTATCTCCTTGATTTCAGCATCAGCTCTTGCCAACCCCTCTATTCCGGACTCATTGTACTGTTTGAGCCATTTTCTGAAGGCAGAATCAGATATACCGTTTGCGTCACAAAAATCCGTCAACTTTACGGTCGTATTGCTCTTATACTGCCTGATGAGGAACTCTTTCTCTAATGGATTAAGATGTTTAGCCATAATGCGGACTCCTTCCTGGTAGACCAACTGATTCCATCATACCAGATAAACCAGTTTTTTTCTACCCCTCCGTGTCCACTTTTATTATAGCATCAAAGTCGGATGCTTTTTGTAGAGTTTGCATCTGGATGAGATGGGAGCCGCCAGAGCTGCTTACTGTGAAAGCCACACCTTCTGGTGCATCGATGAAGGTTACATCGCTAAATGTGTAGCCGATGTAGCGGCAAACCTGAGCGGATTGAATGGATGACAGGTAAAAATGACATTGACAAATTCTTACAATTATGGTAAGATACCACCCATGAGGCAAAGGCGTCTCGGAGAATTCTCCGAGGCGTCTTTTTCGATTAGGGGGCGATCTGTATCAGGATCTCGAGACGGAGTATAAAGAAAAGAGGGAAATATGGTTTCATTGAATGATTATTTGTACAGAGGCGACACCGTATTGAAGATCCTGCACAATTACTCTGCCGATCTGAAGGCATCGGCGGTGAGTGAGCAAAATGCTGTCGATCTGGCACATAGTAATTTTCTTTTGCAAGAGATCGAATTGCTTGAGCATAATGATTTCCTGACATCCCAGTCGCAGCGGATTCGGGAATTCTACAAGCACATGGCAGACCGGTATCCGTTCCTTGCCTTTACCTTCAAGGGTCGGATAAAGTCTTTAATCCGCCTGGAGGAAAAGATTAATGGAAACATTGTAGAGTTTATCTATGATCATCATTTGAAGACCGGGACCTACCCTTCCGAAACGGAGATCAAGGAGCAGATCGGACGGATACGGGATCTGATCGCATACCGAATTGTTCTCTCGCTTCCTGAGTGTCATGTGAAAGAAGGTGAGGATAAAAATGCCCGAGAGTTGGAGTTATTGTATGAGATAGCGAACGATCTTCCGGGGTTTCTTGAGGAAAGAGGGTTTAATGCCGAGATATCCATCGGGGAAGATCTTCATCCGGCGGAACGGATAAGAAAGGAGTTGTGGCCCTATTTTCGAGATTATATCGAGAATCCCAGCCCTTATGGATATCAATCGGTGCATATCAACTTTTATGATAACAGTTCCAGGTGCTTCATCGAGGTTCAGCTTCGGACACATGAGATGGATGATTTTGCTGAGATTGGACCGGCTAATCATCTAGGATGCGAGAAAAGACAGGAGAAAGAACGACGAAAGAGAGAGAAAATCCCACCGGGCGAGAATATCTATTTTGATAATGCGTATGAGAGAGGGATGACCCTTCAAAACTTGGATTTGAGCAAGCTGAAGGTCAATATGTTCGGAGCTGTTGACAATCAACTGATCAATGATGGTTGTGGTCTGTTCAGGGGACGACTGATCCTGCCGTACGAGCATCTGTCAAGATTTCAGAATGATCTGATTGATTGAACTATCCTCGGTTTATGATTGAATGAATCTGTTTTGAAAACATTTAGAAAAAGCAGGCCAATATTAACGATTATACTTGATTTATTTACTATAAAATGGTAAAATATAGTTAATAAATGTATCCGTAGCGAATAAACCGTAATGGAACAGATACATTTTTGCGTTTTTCAGCAGGTAAGTGAATCGAGGTAATCGCATGCATATATTCGACTATTCATTTTTAAAGAAAACTGTCCCGACGGAGATAGTCAGTACGGCTATGGTTGTGGCCGATCTTCGTGCCAGGGAGGAGATACGCAAAACAACCGGCATGTCCACGCTGTCTGCGCTCCGGGAAAGGGCGATAATCGAGTCGGTGCGTGACAGTAATGCTCTCGAAGGCATCGTTACTACGGAGGAAAGACTTCGTGATATCGTGAGCGGAGATAAGCCTGTGACCCGCAGTGAGCAGGAGATTTCAGGCTACCGGGATGCGCTTAATCTTATCCATACGGAGCATGAGAGGTTAGATCTTTCAGATGAGCTGATAAAAAGCTTGCACAGTATGATAACGTCTGAGACGGCGCCTGCCCGGGCGGGAATATACAAGACTGCTGATAATCAGATCATCGAGATAGATGAGAACGGCAAATGGCGCATCCGATTTTCTCCGGTTCCCGCGTATGAAACTGAAGAGGCGATGGAGCAGCTTCTGCTTGCTTACTTTGATGCCCGTCAGGATGAGGGGATACCGGCGCTGCTTTTGATTCCGTGTGTAGTGTTGGATTTCCTGTGCATACACCCGTTCTTCGACGGGAACGGTCGCATATCGAGACTTATGACACTGTTGCTGATGTACAACAGCGGATATGATATCGGAAGATTTATATCAGTTGAGAGGATGATATCAGAGTATAAGGAAGCTTATTATTCTACACTCGCGGAGTCCTCAAAGGGCTGGCATGAGAATAAAAGCGATTATATACCGTTCGTGATATTTTTCTTGCAGATACTGTATCGATGCTATAAAGAGCTTGATGAGTGCTTCATGGATGAATCGCTTACGGGTTCCAAGAAAAATGAACGCATCGAGGCAGTGCTCATGAACAGCATAGTGCCGATATCAAAGGCAGATGTTCTCGAAAAGCTTCCCGACGTCAGTGTCAGAACCGTCGAAGCAGTGCTCAGAAAGCTTCAGCAGGAGAAAAAGATCAAGAAGATCGGCGCCAATAAAAACGCGCGGTATATAAAAGCGGAGTAGTGAGGTAGATGTCATGAACGATTCCATAGAAATGATTGTCTCGCCGATCACTCATGACGGCAATGGTAAGCCCCAGGTGTTTGTCGAGTTCAGGGACGGTGATAAAAAGGCAGAAGGGCGCATCCCCGGCGGAAGGGTGATATCGTCTACAGGCTTTACCGATGATGAGGTAAAGGCATTGGAAGGGTATATGAAAAATGAAAAGGCCACTATCCTGTCAACTGCCAAGAGGATAGATGTGATGGCATCATTTCTCGGGAAATAGAATAGTGAGCCTAATGGTATCATGCATAAACCGCATCCTAACAATGAATTACCGGAATATGTGCTCAAATATGTTATTGAGCAACTGGAAAGAGAGGGATTGATATGAGTAGTGTTATTGAGTATAAGGGATATACCGGGAGTGTTGAGTTTTCCGAATCTGATATGTTGTTTTACGGGAAGGTTCTTGGGATTCGCTCTCTTATTATGTATGAGGGAAAGGATGTTGATTCCCTGTTGAATGATTTTCATGAATCGGTAGACCTGTATCTTGAATCCTGTAAAGCTGATAAAAGGGAACCTGAAGTCCCATACAAGGGGAATCTGAATATTCGGCTAAGTCCTGAAATTCATCATAATGCGGCACTCCGGGCAATGGCATTTCGTCAAAGCTTAAATAGTTTTATTCAGGATGCTGTTAAGGAAAAGCTTGCAAGAGCGTAATTCATTTTTGGAAAAAGAATAAATCATCACGTCTTTTTATTTGCGAGAATAGGCGTGATGATTTTTTATTTGTTCTCCTTGGTCGGTATCCTTGATAATTCGCTGATGATATAGAGGATGTGTTCTTTTATATGCGGCTGGCACTTTTCATATGAAACAAGAAGATGCAATGTGTCACCGTCGATATGGTTGTCAAAGCCATCTGCAGGGACGTTGACCGCATAGTCTTCAGCCGGGTTTTCAGTTTTCTCAAAAAGAGAAGAGAGCATTTTCCGGTAGTCGCCTGCGTCGTATTCGACGAGGTAATCAATGCTCGTATGAAAAACATCTGCCAGAGCCTTCAGCATCTGGATGTCAGGCTCAGTGATCCCATTTTCGTATTTATATATATTCTGCTGGCTGGTATTCACCAAATCTGCTAGAGTCTGCTGGCTCATATTTCTGTCTTCACGTAGTTCGCGTAGTCTTGTCATTCGCATGGATGTATCCTCCTGTTTCTTGTGTGGATTTGTTGCTGTCAGTTAATATTTTATATGATTCGTCACGTGTATAATAAAACCAAAATGGAGTTATTGACAACGCTTAATAAGAGTGATATAATATGGAGGAGTTGGGTTTTTGATTCTTTCGTTTTTTTTTGAACTATTGTACAAGGTATAAGGGGGTTTCAGTTATGAGATTGAAAAAACGTATTGCAATGTTATTGGTGATTGGGTTGATAATATCATCAGTATTAGGTCGAAACGAGTTGTTGCTTGCTAAGAATAATGTTAAATTGAACCATAGCAAGATAACTTTGCGTTTAGGCCAAAAGAGTCAGCTAAAGCTTGAGCATGCCAAAGGGAAGGTAAGATGGAGTTCTTCTATAAAACAAGTAGCTTCAGTGAATAAAAAAGGAGTTGTTACAGCAAAAAAAACAGGAACTGCTATTATTTCTGCAAAGAATAAAAAAAAGACATATAAATGCAAAGTCGTTGTAATAAAGAACTCTTCAGATTTGATCCCGACGCCTGCGCCGACAGTTTGTACTTCTCCAAATGTTACTCCGGCACGAACTGCAGGCCCATCTTCATCAGCGACTACTGCATCATCGAAGCCCACTTCGACTGCTAGACCAACGGTTAGTCCGACTGTTAGACCAACGGTTAGTCCGACTGTTAGACCAACTGTCACTCCGATTGTATCCCCGTCGGTTGCTCCTAAAGCAACCCCGTCATCTTCACCACAGATAAGAACATATGGGTTAAATGATGAATGGGTGGTAAATGGTCAATGGAAGTTTCGTATAACAGGGGTTCAAAAGCATTATAAATGTAACAGTTACTCTAGAGAGAACGGTGAAGAAGTGGTTGTGATTTCATACGCGTATGAAAATTTGGGATACACTAATAGTATCCAAAATCTATTTATGACTCTTGACCGAGTATATGATTCGCAGGGGAATGCTGCGAGTAGTTATCCGTGTACTCATGAGTCGTCACCGAAAGTTTTAGATGTCGGAATGAAATGTACGGCAAGCAAAGCGTTTATTCTTCCTAAGGCCGGAAGTCAGTTGTCAGTTGTTATTGAACAATACACATCTAATAATACCGGAAAACAATCAGCTAAGTTTGTTATATCATATGGAAGTGGACAGCCAACGGTTACTGTTCCGCCCGCGACGACGAGGCCGGTGACTGTGCCTACGACAACACCTACGGTAAAACCAAGTGTTACATTAAGTATAACCAATGAGCCGGCAACTATATATATGGATGAAACTACAACTTATACAGCTAGTACAGATCCAGATAGTCCAGTGACCTGGTCTAGTACAAACACATCTGTAGCGACTGTTGATCCAAGTACGGGTTTAGTGACACCTACGGGAGTAGGAACCACTAAGATTGTTGCGAGTTCTGGAGGAAAGACTGCAGACTGCTATTTGTATGTAAAAGCTCTTAGAATTACAGTTCTTTCACCGTATGGTAATGATTTAACAGAGATAAAAATGAATGTTGAAAATACATTAGATAAATCGATCGATATAGATATGACAAGAGGGTTTATTATAGGATCTGGGGCATCAATTGATATATTATGTTTAAATGGTGATCCGTTGGATATTACAGAAGAGATTAATAGTCATGGAAGTGCAATATTAACATTTAAGAGATCGTCTTCTTTCAGCTCGGCACCAATTAAGTTTTTAAAAGGGACAGCGTATGAGATTTATTATCTTTTAGATGGATATACAAGGTCTCAAAAGGGTAATGCATAATGATTAATATGATTGTGTAGTGATTAGTTTCTCATAGAAAAAGCGAGGCAAATTAATATGACAAAGCACAACAAAAAACACTTGGCAGTAATTTTGATGGTGTCGCTCCTGCTTGGATTAATCTCAGTACCTACTGCAACAAAAGCAGTAAGCAAACCAAAACTATCCTCTAAAACTGTTACTGTTGTAAAAGGTGATGAAGCTACGGTTAAAATACTTGGAGTAAAGAAAAGTAATATTAACGATGTGAGTATTAATGTCGTAGACGATGATATTGCTGATGCTGTAAATGAGACAAAAACTAAGCTTACTGTTTACGGCTATGAATCTGGATCAACAACAATCAAAGTAATCATTGATTTAAAAAAGAAAAATGCAGGGAAAAAGAAATATGTACTTAAGCTTAATGTTATAGTTAGAGTTCAGGATTCATCAATATACACTCAGCCACCTGTTCAAACGACTGCTCCGGTTTCCGATGTAAATGGTAAAGTAAAATACATCTCCGATAGATCGGTTGAATACAACACTGAATACTCAGAGCATAGGGTGTTTTTTTCGCTTAAAGATGCAAGTGAATCACGGGTTACAGGTTCAGGAAAAGCTGTGATAAAGATTACAAATGAAGATGGCGCAGTAGTATACACTCAAACTAAGGTTTTTTCTCAACAAGATTTTAGCAGTTGGACAAGTGCTTTAAATGGGACACGTCTAATGTGTTGTTTACATATTCTGGATTCTGAAATAGAAAAAGGAACAGCTAAAAAAGGATCACTAACATTAGAGGTTACTCTTGATAATGGATTTCATTTTGATGAATACAAAATGAGTATAGGAGAGCTTCCACTTGTTGAAGCAACTTCTGTTGTTAAAATAGAACTCCCACAAGTTCCAATGACTCTCCACGATTATAGCTATGACAATACAATAAGATATTCGTATCAGTTGACAGATATAAGATATACTGCTGAAAAGAATTATAGTGGTTCTACTTATACTGTGCATGTTTATTATTCTGGCAAGAAGACGTATGATTATCGGGGTTCCGGTCAATCGAGTATGTGTACGATTGCAGGAAAGCTATATAAAGCGAATACAAGTACAGTTGTTGACTCAGCATCTGGGCACACCCCTTCGATAGATTCTAATGACTCGTTTGAAAATGTTGATGCAACATTTTATAATATTCCTGCAGGTGATTATAAACTTGAAGTTCTTAGCACAAATTAATAGTAAACAATAAAAACAGACACTCTTCTGAGTGTCTGTTCAGACTGTAGACAAAGTCCGCGGGAAACCGCGGGCTTTTCTCTTGAAAAAATGAAAAAAGCAGGCATATTTGCTTGCAAAAATATTTGCATATGTGATAAAATAGGGCTGTATTGTCAATATCGACTACGATAAGGAGCAGCCTATGTCAGAAAAAAAGAATCGATCGATCAGTATTATTCTGGTTTTATGTATGGTTGTTGCACTGATTCCGGCGAGAAGTGAGGCAGCAGGCAATCCGACGCTGTCGGTTACTTCCGTTTCGATGCAGACTCCCGGAGAAAGCCAAACGATATCCATTCTGAACATCTTCGACGAAGATGTCCAATACATCTATACTGTGGTGGAAAACCAGATGATTGCCACGGCTTATCCTTCTGCACCGAGGGAGATAACGATACAGGCTTTCTCGGAGGGTACGACAGACGGGTTTATTAAGCTGTTTTTGTGGAATGGGAAAAATTACAACCTACGCTTTACGGTTCAGGTTGGTGCAGGGGCCGGTTCTCCGGTTTCGAGCTTTTCACCGTTAATAACAGCCGAACCGGTAGTTGAACCGACAACGAAGCCGACCGAAAAAAAAACCAAGGCAGCTAAGGTCCGAAAAAAGATGCTGAAGCTGAAGAACAAGTACCCTGAAGGGACACCCTGGACTGATGCAAAAATGTATGTCTGGGATCGTATTCTGGATCCTTCCACGATTCTTCATGCATGCGGTTGCGTGGCGTTCGCCTGCATACTCAGTGACGCCGGATTCGGAAAGAAAACCCCGGCCAGACAGGTGGACCATCCTAAGGCATCGAGCATCCGTGTGGGAGATATCCTGCGGGTAGACGACGACACACACAGTGTGATCGTGCTGAAGGTAGGGGCGTCGGATTTTACCATCGCTGAAGGAAACTACAACAGTTCGATCCATTGGGGCAGGAAGCTACCGAAATCCACACCGATCGACTATAAATGGACCAGGTGGAAGAAGGGATAAAGGAAATCATAGTACAGGTTTTGAAAAATTCGCCTGCCCGGTAGCGATGATCGCAACGGGATTCATCCCGACGATCAAGCTGGTGACCAATTGTCGATCCTGCGGCGCCGAGCTTCTGTATGACAAAAAATATTGTTTTGAATGCGGAAAGGCCGTTCAGTAAATTTTTTTAAAAAAAATAAAACCGGATCGAAACCTCATGTATCATATAGGTGAAAGCGGGCCATGAAATCCGCTTGGGAAACTATTTGTTTAGCATGGGGATTCCCCGGAAAGGTGATGGAGATCAATGAAAGATTATTCTTCCTTCACAGAGGCGATCACGGCGGCGCAGGCCGGTGATCAGGATGCCTTTGCCTGGCTGTATGAGAAGACAAGCCGGGAAAAATACTACATCGCGATCAAGTATATGAAAAATCAGACCGAAGCGGCTGACGTACTGCAGGAAGCCTATATGAAGGCATGGCAGAAGCTTGGCACACTTCAGGAACCCGAGAAATTCCCGGGGTGGATCGGTCAGATCGTAGCCAACGAAGCACTGCTGGCTCTCCGGAAAAAGAAACCCCTCAATTTTTCGGATGTTTCCGCTGAAAACGACGAGGGAGAGGAGTTTGTTTATGATTTAAAGGATGAGGCGATCGACCGTCAGCCGGAGTTGAATTACACAGCCAATGAACGGCAGGAGATCATCCGGTCGATGATCGATTCTCTCTCGGACGAACAGCGTCTCTGCGTGATGATGTACTATGTCGAGGAGATGCCGGTGAAGGAAATCGCCGAGACTCTCGGCTGTTCAGAAAACACGGTCAAGTCCCGACTCAACTATGGTCGGAAGAACATCAAAGCTGAGGCAGAAGAACTGAAAAAGAAGGGATACAGCTTCTACAGCGTTGCTCCGATTCCGTTGTTGTTGCTGTTGTTGCGTGCGGAGCTGGCTACGGCTTCCGGTGTCACGGCAGCTGCCGGTGGGGCTTTGGCCGGAGCCGGAGTGGCTACCGGAGCTGCGGCGGGTTATGCTTCCGCCGGAACCGCCGGTGCCACTGCGACAGGATCTTCGGTAGCGGCCGGAACGGGCACTGCCGGATCGGCAGCTGCGGCCGGAGGAGCGGCGACAACCGGGACGGCCGGTGGACTTCTCTCGACTGCCGTCGGAAAGATTATGATTACGCTGGTCTCCGTCATCGCCGCAGGAGGTATCGGCTTTGGTATCTATCAGGCTGTTCAGCCATCGGTTCCGGAACCGGAGGTGAGAACCGAGACGGTTTCCGAGGCGACACCGACGCCGACACCGACAGTTGAACCGACGCCGACACCCAAGCCAACCCCGACTCCGACGCCTACTCCGGATCCGGGAGAGAGTTATGATCTGTATCTGGATTATCTGGAGAAGGAAGAGACGTTTGACGCTAAACACTATGGTAGATTTTTCAGGGATAATAAAAGATGGGGCACTGAGTATGAGGTGACCGGCAGAAACTACGGTGTAGTGGATATGGACGGTGACCGGATCCCGGAGGTCGTCGCGGAGGCTAGAGTAGCTAACATGTCAACCGGACGGGAAAACAGCGTGTTTAACCTTTGGACAGTTCGGAAGGGAAAGGTTGTTGCGTCCAAGCTGACAAGATGGCGCTGGGTCATGGCCGTACCGAACGAAAAAGACGCTTTTCTGTATTCTCCGGAGCAAAACCGGATCATCCTGATGTACGGTTTTGGCGGAGGATATGATTATCATTCTTTTTCCATCGGTTCCGACGGAAGAGCCGATAAAAAGAAATCCTACAGCAAAAAAGGATTGAAAAAGATCCGCTGGGTGACAAACAAAGAGATCCGAAAAGCCTTCGAAGATCATCGTATGCCGACCCAAGGGAAATACGATATCAACCCATATAAATAATTCTCAGAAAAAACTGATAAGTATTTTTTAAAAAAAATAAAACCAAACCGAAACCTTGTGTATCATATAGGTGAAAGCGGGCAGGAAAGGCCGCTTCGGACACCAAAAAAATGATTCATGGGGACAACCCCGGAAAGTGAGGAAATTATGAAAACGATGAAAACAAAGAGAATCATGGCTGTATTGCTGGCACTGGTTGTGATTGGAATGGCACCGCAATTCAGGGCGAAGGCAGAGCAGGTTGAACCGACCGGAGCCGGATCGATGACAGATCCGTTTGTGATCGGTTTGGGGAATGAAGCAAAGGGAACCCTCGAAAAATCGGATATCAAGTGGTATAAAGTTCATATCCCCGAGGATGTGATCGATCAGTCCGTCAGCATTCGGATTTCAAAGAATGGCAGCACCTTCAATGGCTATCTTGATTTCGACATAATTGACGGAGATCAGAAGAGATTAGTTAGCAGTCGTTTATCGAGCGGTAGTGGAACAAGAGATTATAACTTTTACATCACATCAAATCCGACTCTTCCATCTAATACGCCATACGGTACAATAAAAATGGAAAAGGGAAAAGATTATTATGTTGATGTAAAAACAGCATCAAGCTGTTATGGTGAATACGAAATCGCTGTCGGTGGTTCTTATACAAAAATGTCATCGCTGAGCTTCCCGAAACCTCCGAAGAAGGGCGCCAAATCCTTCATCGCTGTTACCACTCCGGGAGCGAGTGTTGTAGTGGTTCATCAGCCGAAGAACGGACTTCGAAAAACCTACAGCCCCGTTATCTCCGATCAGGACGGCAATGCCGTGTGCCGCCTGAACAAAAAACTAAAGGCCGGAGACAAGGTTTTCGTCACATCGACAAAGGATGGATATGAGAAGAAGAAAAAAACGTTCAATATCAAATAATTCGTTCAACCTCTCACCATATCCCCGAAAATCTTCTCTTTCTTCAATACCACTCCTGCTCCTGTCTGATCATATATCTCTGTTAATTTGTTTCAATTGGGAAACGCCGGATATGGCGTTTCCCTGTTTTATTCCCCGTCCCTGTTTTTCACGGTGACCGTGCAATACCTGGTGACGCCGTCCAGCGATGCGCTGATCCTGGCGGTGCCTTTTTTGACCGCCGTGACCGTCCCGTACTCGTCCACGGTTGCGATAGCGGTGCGATTGGAGCGCCAGGTCACTTCGCGGTTGGAGGTAACGGTTGCCCGAAGTAGGACTGTCTGCCCCGGATACAGCGTAACCTTCTCGCGGGACAGACGGATCGATGGCTTCATCACGGTCAACGTGCAGGTCTCCCGGGATCCGTCAGCGGTAGCCGTGATGATCGTCGTTCCCGGTTTGATCGCCTGTATCATCCCGGAATCACTGATGAGAGCCACGCTCTTTTTGGAAACCTTCCAGGTGACGGGTGATCCGTTGGATGTCTCGGCGGTCATCTGAAACATGGCTCCGTTTTCGAGGGAAAGCTTTTTGGTGTTCAGACTGATTGCTGTCCGCTCAACGAGAATGGTGCATTTGGCTTCAGCGCCGGCGGTCTTTGCCGTGATCTGACAGGTTCCGGCTTTTTTTGCCGTGACGACTCCGTAGGGATCGACCGATGCGATGCGGGAGCTGCTGCTTCGCCATTTCACCTCTTGACCGGCAGCGGAAGCGGCAAAAAGAATGACGTCCTGACCGATTTTCAACGTTTCCCGATAGGAAGAAAGGATGATGACATCGAATCCTTTGGCAGATACGGCAGGTGTCGATTTTGCCGAAACCTGTGCCGGAGCTGTAGAAACTGTCCCGAGCATCAGAAAAACGGCGAAAAGGGAGAATAGTTTTCGATATACTCTGTGCTTATTCCTTTGTCTGTGAAGTACGGAAGAACCATCCGTATCGATAGATTTTTTCATAGAAACCCCTCCTTGTGCACAGGAGCAGGAGTGGGTTGGAACTATACTATAACACAATATGTAGTGTTTGGCAAGTCATTTTTTTGAAAATGTTGTAGAGATCAGCGCGAGCATTTTTTTGAAAAATAAGTTGATAAAAACGGAGTTTTCCTGTATAATGTAATGGTGTGGTCTGTATATGAAACCGCAGAAAAATCATAATTAAGGAGGAGTTTAACATGAAATTTCCTAATGCTGCTTCCGGTGTGAAGAAGATTTACATCGCGCAGATTCTTGCGCTGTTTGCGACCCTGTGTACAGGAGCCGCGCTGGTTTATGCTTCAATCAAAGGGAAAGGCGAAACCGTTGAGCAGGCTGTCGATGATTTATCCGGATCCGGTTTGGCGATCGTCGCTACAGCGGCTTTGATCGGTGCTATCCTTTTACTGGTTGCATGGATCGTGCAATTGGTCGGTGTTATCCAGGCATCGAGGGATGAGGATGCGTTCAAGGCGGTTCTCTACCTGATCATCTTCGCTATCATCGTGTCGATTGTGTCAGCGGTATTCAGTAACAACGAAACGGTCTCCAACATCGCGAACATAGCAAGTGACGTGATCAACCTGATCACAACGCTGATGATTATCGCGGGTATCGTGGATATGGCTGCACAGCTGGGCAACACGGATGTTCCGAACAAAGGAAAGGCCATCGTAAGGATTATCTGTGCTACACTTGCGCTGACTATCATCATCAAGATTGTTATGTCGATTTTCAAAAATGACGTCGGAACGATCGTGGCCGGCGTTCTGGCTGTGATAGCGCTTGTTCTCGAGGTTGTCCAGTTTATCGTTTACCTGGTGTTCCTGAGTCGCGCCAGCAAGATACTGAATTCATGACAGAGAGCTTAGGTTGAGAAATAAACAGGGATGGGCATGGTCCGTCTCTGTTTCGTCTATAGGATATCATTTGAAGGTAAAGGGGGAAAACACATCATGTCAGAGAATATGGAAAAAACAGCCGGAGCACCGGCGGGAGAAACACCGATGATCAGTCTTCGCGAGGTTACGAGAGAGTTTACGTCCGGAGATAACGTGATCAAGGTTTTGAAGGGAATTGATCTGGATATCTATTCCAGTGAGTTTCTGGTTGTTCTGGGAGAGAGTGGTTGCGGAAAAACAACCATGATGAACATCGTCGGCGGTATGGATACGATGACCAGCGGGACGATGCTTTTGAACGGGGAGGATTTTTCTCATCCCTCCAAAAAACAGTTGAAGGATTACCGTAGAAATTACATTGGGTACATTTTTCAGTCGTATAACCTGATGCCGAATCTGTCGGCTCTGGAGAATCTCCAGTTTATCGCGGAAATCAGTGAGGATCCGAGGGATCCGGAGGCGATGCTGGATCTGGTTGGACTGTCACAGAGAGCAGGAAATTTTCCGTCGATGATGAGTGGTGGTCAGCAGCAGCGTGTTTCCATCGCCAGAGCCCTGACCAAAAACCCCAAGCTGATCCTGGCTGACGAGCCGACGGCTGCCCTGGATTATGAAACCAGTATCGAGGTGCTTTCCATCGTGGAGAAGATCGTGAAGGAGGAGCACAAAACGGTAGTGATGATCACACATAACCCGGAGATTGCCAAGATGGCGAACCGGGTGGTGAAGGTGCGCGGCGGCAAGATCGATGACATCGAGGTCAACGAGAATCCCTGCAAAGCAACGGATCTGGTATGGTAAGGTAGTAGCACAAAGTGCTCATCAGGGAGGAATATCATGAAAAAAACACAGTTAAAGGATACGGTTCGTGGCATCAAGAAAACCTTCGTTTCCTGGATCGCCGTAGCCATCGTCACGATGATCGGTTGCGGGGTGTATTTCGGTGTGTATTTTTACGCGGATTCGCTGGAACAAAACGGAAAGAACTTTTTTGATGAAACGAACTACGAGGATTTCGGTATCGTGGCGACCAACGGAATCACGCCGAAAGAGGTGGAGTCGATACGCGAATTCGATGATGTGAAGGATGCGGAGGGTGGTTTCTACATCCCGCATTCTTACTTCGGGATAATCGATAAGGAAACCAATAAAGCCAAGATTGATGAAGTCACGATTTCCAGTGTGACGGAGCGGGTGTCAAAGCCGGTTCTGAAGGAGGGGAACTTCCCGGTGAAGCCATCGGAATGTGCCTTAACCGAAACGATGATGAAGAAATTGAATCTGAATATCGGTGATCAGATTGGATTGATGCCGGCCGGTGATGAGATGGACAACGTCCTAGTGGATGATGAATTTACGATCGTCGGAGTTGTGGAACACGGCGATGCCATCAGTGAAAAGTCGGCTATGTTTGCTTATCTGTCACTGGATGCCTTCGACGGAGATAAAACACTGGATTGTTTCGGGTATGTTCACGTCGACGTTGAGATTCCGTCAAACATCAATTATCTGAGCGAAAGCTATAACAATTATCTGCTTCCGATCAAGGACAGAGTGAGAAAACAGCTGGATTCCATGGCGCTGGAGCATGATACCTATATCCAGAACACCGTGACGCAAAAAATCATTGAGGCAGGTGAGTCTGTCACGGAGGAGGATATCGAGAAACTCATAGAAGCAATATCGGAGGGTGAAACGGAAGAGGAATTAACAGCGAAGGACAAACTGATCGAGGAGAAAAAGGCGGAGTACTTTATCAAAAGATTAGAGAAGATGTTCACCACCGGCTACGGTATCATCCTGCGCGGTGAGAAGGAAAGCTTTGCTACGTTTAAACAGGATGTATCTATCATTCATAAGCTGGCCATCATTTTTATCATCATCTTCCTGGCGATCGGAGTCATCGTTATCTTCTCTACGATCACGATTCAGGTCGATAACAACCGAAAGTATCTGGGTACCATGGTGGCCTACGGGTTTGACGGTACGGAAATCATCAACAAATATGTGATCTACGGTGTGTCGGCGGTGGTGCTTGGTATGCTCATCGCGATCGGACTGGCCGCCGGTCTGCAGGTGATGATTTCCTCGGTAATCGGCCCCATGTTCTCGGTGAAGGCGGACAGCTTTGCATTTTTCTGGATGAATTACGGACTGCTCTTCCTGGTTGAGGTGGGGCTGGCGATGATCGTTGCCGTGATCGCTATTTCGATCCATGTCAATCGGGTTTCGGTGATCGATCTGCTGAACGGCGTCACCAAACAGAAGGGGAATAAAAAGGACGCGAAAAAGAAAAAGTCCGGATCCCTGTACTCGCGTTTGATCATTCGTAACATGAAAAAGGACAAGGGGCGTGTTATCACTTCCATCGTAGTCATCGCCGGGAGCTGCCTGATGATGGGGCTGGGCCTGACTCTGAAAGGGTCGCTGGATAAAATGATGCCGGCTTCTCATGAAGAGGTGATGCATTACGATGTTGAGCTGTCGATGACGGCGCACTATGATTACGAATACATGACGAAGCTGCTTGAATATCTGGATCAGTCCGGTGTGGATTACGAGACGATCCGCAAGGATGACACGATTTACATCTTCGGTGACAATGAGGAGTATGTTACCGTCGTTTCCGGTCCGGAGAAGTCGTTTTCGGACATGATCGAGCTTTCCGACTGGGAGGGGAGCGGTTCCTTCACACTGGGCAAAGGAGAGGCCGTCGTCGACAATCGTCTGGCCGAGCGGGCCGGAATCAAGGTCGGAGATACGATCAAGGTTTTTGACCATGGTTATGTGGGACACGATGTGAAGGTGACCGGCATCTGCAAGAACTATTCCGGCCGGTTCATCTATCTGTCGCCGGATATCTATAAAAATGTCTTCGGTGAGGAACCGAATGATGTGAACACGGCATTGGTGCGTCTGAACGGTGTGGACGCGGCTGAGCTCCTTGGAGATCCGAGCTCGAGTCCCAATATCAAGGTCACCTATACGGACCGGCTTCCGGAAAGCACGGCTTCCGTGACGAAGATGTTCAACGTGGTTGTCTATCTGCTGATCGGTTTGTCGATCCTGATGTCGGTGTTCGTCCTGCTGAACCTGGTCAACATCTTCGTTAAGCGACGACAGAACGAACTGATCATCATGGATGTGAATGGATTTTATTACCGGGAACAGCTGGGATATATGCTGAAGGAGTCGCTGACAACAACGGTACTGGGATTGATCCTCGGTGTCCTCGGAGGCTGGGGTATGACAAATCTGGTGGTTCGTACGGTAGAGACCGATTACGCGATGTATGTCCGGTCATTTAACTGGGTCGCGTGGTTGATCGCTGTGGGATTGGAGACACTTTTTGCCGTATTGATCTATCTGTACGCGTTCCGAAAGATCCGTAATCTGAATCTGACGGATATCACGAGGTAAACAGACCGGGTACTATGGATACGAAACGATTTGACCGGGCCATCGAAACGATCGTTACCAGACAGCATGAAAATCACGGTATCGGGACTTTGGGTGAGAAGACGGTTCACGCGGTGGTTAAGCTTTATATGGAGCCGGATGAAGATTATCATGAGACTCCCATCGACAATTATGTGGCAGATATTTTTCGTGAGGATCGGGTGTTTGAGATCCAGACCGGGAGCTTTCAGGCACTACGGGGAAAGCTGGCGGATTTTCTGCCGCAGTTTGAGGTGACCGTCGTTCATCCCATCCCGGCTGAGAAGACTCTGTGCTGGGTGGATCCGGAGACCGGAGAGATCGTGGAACGGCGCCGGTCAAACAAGCATGGGACGCCCCAGATGATTTTTCGGGAGTTGTACCGGATTCGTCCGTTTCTGAAGGATCCTCATCTGAATCTTGTGATCCTGATGATCGATATGGAGGAAACGAAGCTTCTGAATGGCTACGGACGCAATCGGAAGAATCATGCTACCAAGTATGATCGTTTACCGTTGCGGCTGGTGGAGGAGCTGACGCTCACCTGTCCGGAGGACTATCGTATGCTGATCCCGCTCGAGTTGGATCGGTTTACTTCGGTGGATTTCGCGAAGGCGGTGAAGATACCGAAGAGCGAAGGAACGACAGCCATGCAGATTTTGTATGAAATGGGTGTGGTGGAACGGGTTGACCGAACAAAAAAAGGGTATCTGTATGAGGTAGTGGAGTGAAAGGACGGAAGATATGAAGCTGCTTCACACGTCGGACTGGCACCTGGGACGCATGGAAGGAAACGAGCGGTCCCTGTGGGAAGACCAGAAATACGCAATAAATGAGATTTATCGTATCGCCGGGGAGGAGAAGGCAGATGGCATTCTCCTCGCCGGTGATGTTTTTGACCGTAGTATCGCTTCAACCGATGCCATCAAAGCGTTTGATGAGATAATTCGGCACTTATGTGTAGATATGGACATCCCAGTTTACACGATAGCAGGCAATCATGACGGGGCGGAGAGAGTGTCGCAGCATAGTCGGTTGTTGAGAAAGGCTGGGTTGCATATCTCAGGATCTCTGCAGAGAGAACCCTTTGTGGTACGGGAAGAGGGAGTGGATATTTTTCTGCTTCCGTGGATCACGACGGACAAGGTCCGGTCTGTTTTTCCGGAACAGGCGGAGGAGATCCGGACGATGGAGGATGCGTTTCGGGTGGTACTGGACTGCTATCGTGAAGAATTCCGGGAGGGGTGCCGGCATATCCTGGTGGCACATGCGTTCATCGAGAAGGCGGAAACCTCGGAGAGTGAACGGGCAACGGAGGTAGTAGGACTGGCGGCGTCGGTACCGGCAGCGGTTTTTGACGGGTTTGATTATGTGGCACTGGGACATTTGCATGGCTATCAGCGTCCCGGGGAGCACGTGTATTACAGTGGTACACCCATGGCTTACAGCTTCGGAAGGGAAGAGAGTCACAGGAAAAGTGTGATTTTGTATGATACGGAGGCCGATCCGGATCAGGCGGTTCGCCGGATTCCGGTTCGTCAGCTGCATGCCAGAGCGACGCTGACGGGGGAGCTGGAGGCACTTCGGACGATGGATTTCGCAGCGCTGGAATCGGATCCGAGAGAGCATCTGGAGGAGGATCGTTTACCGGAGGAGGCGATCGGGAATCTCGACGAATACATCCGGAATGGTTATCTTCGCGTGTGTGTGACGGATCGGTTTGTCGGGACGGAGGTAATCGCGGAGCTGAACCGGTGCTACCCGAATATCCTGCTGATCAGTGGCAGAAACTATGAGGAAAAAGAGGATTCCCGGATCAGCCTGAAGCCGGAGGAATTATCCGGGTTGGAAACCAGGCCGGAGGAAGTGTTCCTTCGTTATATTCGGGATATGGGAATAGAGGGGCCGGAGGACCGATTTTTGGAGCTGTTTCATGAGTCAACAGCGGAATATCGGGAGGAGGTGGAAGAGAGTTGAGACCACTTCGTATCGAATTCCAGGCGTTCGGGCCCTATGCGGGACAGGAATCCGTGGATTTTGAAAAGCTTTCATCCCAAGGAGTGTTTCTGATTTGCGGGAATACCGGCAGCGGGAAGACGATGCTTCTGGATGCCATGACTTTCGCGCTGTACGGAGACAGCAGCGGGCACGGAAGCGGACGGGAAAAATTCGAGAATATGCGGTGTACTCTGGCGGATCCGGAGACTCCGACGTATGTCAGGTTTGACTTCGAAAATCAGGGACAGTACTATCGCTTCGAAAGGAAGTACGCGAAGAAAAGGAAGAACTATAGTACCTCCTGTATGGCAGCCAGGAAAAATGACAACGGCGAGTGGGAGATGCTTTTTGAAAACCCGAAGGAGATGGTGCTGAATCGGGAGGCAGAACGGATCATCGGTTTGAATTACGATCAGTTTCGTCAGGTGATCGTGTTGCCCCAGGGGCAGTTTGAGAAGCTACTGACCTCCAAGTCCGATGAGAAGGAGAAGATTCTGACGAAGATTTTTCGGACTGAAAAATGGGGGCGGATCGCGGAGATTTTTTATCGAAAAGCGGAGGAGAGAAAGTCCGCTCTGGATGAGATTAAAAAAGAGATCGATATTCTTCTGCAGGAAGAGGGCTGCCAATCAACAGAGGAGCTGGGAGAACTTATCGCTTCCCGGGAAAAAGAGCTTGAGAAACTCGAAAGTACGTTCGGGGAAACCGGGATCCCGGAGAAGGTCAAAAGCCTGCGGGAGATCCTCGAGCTCAGTGACCGCCTTCACCGGGAGGAGGAGAGTCTCGCGGAAAAGCAGCGTGAGCGTAGCATGAGGGATCAGTGGGAGGAACAGCTCCAAAAGGCACTCCGTGCGGAGGAACTTCGCGCTCCGGTGGACGAGTTGAGAAGGGTTTCTGAGGAAAAAACGGCAAAAGAAGAGGAAAAGCAGGATCTGGAGAAGAAAGCCGAGCAGGCCGGGAAAGAATACAATACAGCACAATCCGAATTAAAAGAGCATTTATCCGGAGAAGAAGAAATCCGGAAATCGGAAAACAGAAAACATGAACTGGAATTAAAAAGAGAGACTTACGAGAAGATCGATGCGGTCAGAGAAGAATATGAATCGCAGAAATGTAGAGTAAAGGAAGCAGAAGAAGAGGTAGAAAATAGCAGAAAGAAACTGGAGCAGACAGAGGCCGAACGTAGACGGACTGAGGAGGAATTCTCGCAGGCCGGCGATCGATATAAGCACCTTATTGATGTGTATGTATCCGGGCAGATCTATGAGATTCGGGACCGGTTGGAAGTCAACAAACCATGTCCGGTTTGCGGAGTAATTGTAGATAATAATCATTATCAAAAAGTAAAAAAAGAGATCGATAAAACAGACGATGATGAACATGTTACGAAGGAAATACTGGACAGAGAGAAAGAGTCTTTTGATGAGAAAGATCTGGCCGTGAAAGAAGCAGAAAACCGGTGGAAGGATCAGCAAGAAATCTATACAGGAAATCAGGAAGTGTTGTCAGAAAGGCAGAGAGAGCTGGCGGCTCTGGATGAGCGATACAAGAACATGAAGAGCGGCCTGGTTGAGGGAATCGAATCTCTGGCTGAGTTGGATAAGGAGATGGAATCCTGTATAGAAAAAGCTGAGAGATACAGAGATCGGCAAAAACAGTTGGAGGAACAGGAGAAAGACGCGCACGAGAAGAGTCTGAGGGTAAATACGCAGAAGGATGAATGCGAAAAAGAACTGCACAATCAGACGAAAAAACTGCGTGAAGCCGAGAGGGAGCTGGAAGAGGCCGTGAAGGCCAGCGTTTTTACCGATCGAAAGGAGGCAGAGGGCGCCCTGTTGGATCAGGAAACCCGGATGCGGCTCCGAAACGATGTGACGGCATACGATACGGAAGTGAAATCTCTGGAGGAACGCTGCTTACAGATACATAAGGAGTTGGAAGAGAAGGGGAATCCGGACGAAGAGGAGTGCCGCGAACAGCTGACCAGCGCGGAGGATGAGTGGGAAAACTATAAAAAGGAATATCATGAGCTTGACCGGGAAATCGATAAGCTGAAGGCGAAGGAGGAGGAGATCCGGAAGAAACGCGAGGGAGTTGGGGATGCGCTGGCCCGGGCCGAAGAGAACCTCACATTTGCCAGACAGCTGAGAGGAGATACCGGAATCGGGCTGCATCGTTATGTGTTGGGCATCATGCTCTCCGATGTGGTCGGAGCGGCCAACCGGATGCTGGAAAAGGTACATGGCGGCCGGTATCGGTTGTACCGTGCGGATGACCGGGTGCAGGGGAGTTATAAAAAGGGACTGGACCTGAAGGTGCACGACAGCTACAGCGGGGAGTCGGACGGGCGGTTCGTGGGGACGCTGTCCGGTGGTGAGAAGTTCCTGGCGTCGTTGGCACTGGCGATCGGGATGTCCGCGGTGGCGCAGAAAAACGGGATTAAAATCGAAGCGTTGTTTATCGATGAGGGATTCGGATCGCTGGACGAGGATTCCATCGAGGACGCCATGGATATTCTGAAGGGATTGCAGAAAACCAGTGGGATGGTGGGCATCATTTCTCATGTGAAGCTGATGCAGGACAGCATCTCCACAAAAGTGATCGTGAAGACCGGAGAAGACGGAAGCCATATCCATACTTCGATCGGATAGAATATGAAACAGTTTCATAAAATCGGCCCATTTTTCATGAATAACTGAAAAATAGCTCGAAATTCCCCAAAATAAGTCTTGAAAAAACGGTGTCAAACCCATGAAAATCGAGGTTTGACATCGTTTTCGTTTGCAGTCCTTTTTTTCTGAAGTGTTGTATGTTATAGTCGACTTGTTGCGGGTGAAGAGAATTGCAGGGCTTTTCACCCGCAGATAATGTAAACCGTCAAAATAAAATGGAGGATGGTGAAGATGACGACGATGAGTGTCACGAACAAGATGAGTGATTTGGTAGGAGGCAGTGCAGTGAGTGTAGAAACGACGGAAAAAGGATCCGCTGCGCAAAAACTGAAAAAAATAGGGAATGCGATTTTGAAGAGCGGGGTGATATCCTGGCTGCTTCTTCTGCTGATTTGGCAGGTTGCTTCCATGTTTAACAAGCCGGAGTTCCTTCCGAGTCCGTGGAAAACACTTCAGGGTCTGGGAGAGATCTTCGAAAGCGGAGTGCTGATGCAGGATATCGGAATCAGTCTTCAGCGTGTGGCGATCGGTTGGGGACGCGGAATCCTGATTGCCGTTCCGTTAGGACTTTTGATCGGGAATTTCAAGGCTTTCCGCAGTCTGGTGGAGCCGTTGATCAACTTTTTCCGTTTCGTACCGGCTATCGGTTTCCTGACTTTGTTCCTGATGTGGTTCGGAGTCGGTGAGGCATCGAAGACCGTGCTGATCACCTACGCATCGATCTTCCCCATCATTATCAATACCGTGGCGGCGGTGGGCGCGATCAATCCCACCCGATATCAGGCGGCCGAATCGCTGGGTGCTTCCCGGTGGCAGCGGTTCCTGCATGTGACGGTGCCCGGAGCGGTGCCGGGGATATTCACCGGTGTTCGTTTAGGACTGTCGGCAGCAATCATCTCCATCGTCGGAGCGGAGATGCTGGCAGCGGATTCGGGACTCGGATATCTGGTTTACACCTCCCGGTTGTATTACAGAACGGACTGGATTTTCGTGGGAATTGTGATTCTCGGATTGCTGGGCTTCCTGGCTGACCGGTTGTTACGACTGCTGGCCAAAGTACTGTTGAAGCACTACGGAGTGACCGGCTGATCGGAGCGATCGTATCAGACGAGATAAAAATGCATAGTAACTGTGAGTATAAATAGTGAGAAAGAATCGGAGGATGAAAAGTCATTATGGCAGATGAAAAGCTGATTGAGATCAATCATCTCAAATTGAAATACGATGTAAGCAGTCCGAAGAAGAACCTGTTCTTTTCGAAAAATGTCAACCCGGATGCCATCTTCAAAGGGCAGGAGGACAGTTACGTTCTCGATGATGTCACGCTGGATATCAAAAAAGGAGAGTTTCATATCTTCCTGGGAGCCAGCGGTTGCGGAAAGTCCACGCTCCTGAACATCATCGCGGGATTTTTGCAGAAGACGGACGGATCCGTGAAGATCGACGGTGAAGAGATCCGGAAGCCGGGTAAAGAGCGGGGTGTGGTATTCCAGAATGCCGATGAGGCGATCTATCCCTGGCTGAATGTGTATAAAAATGTGGAGTTCGGTCTGAAGCTGCAAAAGGTGGACAGGGCAGAGAGAAAAAAGATTGTAGAGAATGCGCTGGAGCTGGTCGGACTGTCGGATCACAAAAACAAGTATCCTTCGGAGTTGTCGGGTGGTATGAAGCAGCGTGTCCAGATCGCGCGTGCCATCGCCAGTGATCCGGAAATCCTCATCATGGATGAGCCGTTCGGAGCGCTGGATGCGCAGACCAGAAGGACGTTGCAGGATGAGTTGATCCGGATCTGGAAGCAGACAGGAAAGACAATCCTGTTCGTCACGCATGACCTGCAGGAGGCAGTCTACCTCGGACAGAAGATCAGTATCTTCTCTGCGGCACCGAATGCGCATATCGCTACGCAGATCGAGGTGGATATCCCGTATCCGAGAAAAGCCGGAAATCCGAAAGTTGCAGAACTTACCAACGAGGTAGCCCTCAAGCTGAATGAGGCAATCAATGCCCATGGTGAAGGAGGCGTTGATAAGTCCGCTTGATGAGTAAATGATGTTTCATTTCCTCCCCCATAAATCCCTTTAGGGAAACACTGATTTGTTCAGTGTTTCCTTTTTTTTTTATCCGGAATATTCCGTCCAGTCATCGTCATCCGGAGACTGACAGCTTTTCCGGATCATCAGAGCTCCCTCGAACTCCATCCGGCAGACGCTGGTGTGATTGTCATTCAGCCGGTCCATCAGGATCATCACGGCAAAGTACGCCATCTCATCACGGGGGAGACGGACCGTCGTCAGCATGGGAGAGGTGTATTTTGCCTCGTTGATATCGTCTGCTGCGACGATGGAAGGGTGATAGTACTTCCCGCATTTGCTCTGGATGTATTTCAGGGCACCGATGGCGGTGATATCGTTTGCGCAGTAGATGCCGGTAGGACGATCCTCCCGTTCCAGAAGCTCGCCGATGGCCTCGTACCCCATGCGCTCCGTCTGATCGGTCTCCACGATGTAATCCGGGATCAGGTCCAGCCCGGCTCGCTGCAGTGTCTGCTGGAACCCGGAATACCTCGCTTCGTGGTAGCAGTTTCCGATATATCCGATCCGGGTATGCCCTAGCTGGAGCAGATGCCTTACGGCGATCGCGGCTATTTTTCTCCCGTCACAGGTTACCTCATCCACCAGGTTCGTGGTGGAATTCCGGTTGATACTGACGATGTGCTGACAGCGCTTTTTCCAGGCTTTCAAAGCTTTGTTGCAGCACTTTCCCACGATCACCAGGCCATCAAATTCGTCGCTCTCTTCGCTGGCGCCGTGGCCGCAGACCTTTTCAATCTCGGCATCCATGTCCAGGCGCTCGCATTTTTTTTCACTGGAGCAGACCGGCATATACCAGATATGAGAGAGAATGCAGGTATTTCGGCGGATCTGTGTCTCGATGACGCGCAGGAGTTCCGAGAAAAATGGATCCGTCTGCGTCTGGTCGGTTCTCGCCATCAGGACATTGATATAGAAGATCTTCTCGGTCGGATGGGATTTCAGATTCCGGGCGGCAGCGTTCGGCGCGTAGTGGTGCGCCATGGCCACCTCACGGATCCGGTTCCGGAGCTCTTCGGAGCGGCACTGGTAGTTCGGGTCGTTCAGGACCCTGGATACGGTGGAAATAGATGTTCCCGCCTCGCGGGCGATTTCTCGGATGGACATGGCAGCTGCCTCCTTGTGCGTGTTTGGTCCGGTTTCTGATGTTTGAAAACCGGGAAAATGAAACAGTTTCAAATTTTCGGCTCATTTTTCATAAAAATAGTTAAATCAACTACATATTGTGTCTGATTATAGAGGGAAAGAATGTCAGAAATATGATAAAATCGTTGTTTGACATCGTTTTCGTTTGGAAGACTTTTCTTGTGTAGTGATCTGTGGTAAGATACCCCTGTTGTCAAACATTATAAAAAACCAATTTGCACCGGAGCGTCACAAACATTGTCTTGATGGCAGATGCAATTGAAGATTCGCATCGCCACATCTGTCGCTGCGCTCCAGAATGGAGGAAACAATGAGAAAGACTAACAAACGATTCAGTAAACTCGGAAAACTTTTGGCGCTGGGCCTGTCGTTGGCATTGACCGTGACAACGGTAACCGGATGCGGGGACTCGGGAAAAGATGCGGGCAGCAGCTCGTCTGACAGCAGTGCGGACACCTCCGGTAGCGGAGACGCGACAACTCTGAGACTCGGTGTGATGACCGGTAACATCGATCATTTGGTTGTTGCGATCGGTCAGGAGAAGGGATTTTTCAAGGACAACGGGATTGACCTTCAGGTGACCGAGTATGCAGCGGGAATCAACACGGTGGATGCCTTGACTATGGATCAGATCGATGTGGGTATCGCAGCGGATTTCGCCATCCTGAATCGTCTTGGAAATACGGAGGGATCGGATCTGAAGATCGTTGCTAACTACGCGAATGCGACCGGTGGACAGTTCTATGCAAACCCGGAGACAGTGAAGAGCATCGATGAACTGAACGGAAAGAAGATCATCAATCTCCCCGGTGTCGTCTATGAATACTGGAACACACTGGTAGTAAAGAAGGCCGGACTGAACGAAGGCGAGTATGAGTTTGTCAATGTGGACAGTCAGCCGAGCGGTGTGGCTGTTGCGAGCGCAGGCGACGCGGATGCCTTCTGGGGAAGCGGCGAGGTTGGAGCACAGCTGGCAAGTTATGGTTGGCAGCCGATCCTGACCCTCGATGAGCTCGGAGCGATGACAACGATGTTCTTCGTGACCAGAGAAAGCTGGGCAAAGGAGAATGCAGAGACCTTGAAGAAGTTCTACGCCGGCTACAACGCTACCGTAGATTTTATCAAGAACAATACCGATGAGGCTGCTTCCATCGTTGAGTCGAAGGCAGGACTGAAAGCGGATCTGTTCAAGCAGATGCTGGCATCCTTCAATCTGGGCATCCAGTTCAAGCAGAAGGCTTTTGATTATCTGGACGGCGTCAATACCTGGCTGAAGGAGAACAACTACTACAAAAACCCGTATGATACGAAGAGCATTCTCTTACTGGACGCAGCGAAGGAAGCTTATCCGGATCAGTTTGAGATCTGATAAAGGAAGCTTACGTTTGCCATCAGCTATAAAATAGAAGGGGGATATATCGTGAGTAGATTAGCAGAAAAAGCAGAGCAGTTATACATCTTCGCGTTTCCGTTGATCGCGACGGAGGTGACGCACTACGGCGCGGATGATAAAGCGGGACTGGAGCACTTCCGGACGTTTCCGGATGATAAAAATGAGCGCATCGTCAAGATGAATATGGATACGCTGTATTCGCTGGCATGGACACAGCTGGCGAATACCCCGTATGCCGTTCATATTCCGAAGATCGAGGACCGGTACTATCTTTTCCCGATCATGGATGCCTACACCAACGTGGTAGAGTCCATCGGGACGAGAACGCCGGAGAAGGCAGAAGGTGACTACATTCTTCTGTATGAGGATGATCCGGTACCGGAAGGGTATGAAAACTATCAAGTGATCCGCCTGGAGAATTCGATGAACAGCGTTCTCCTCCGGATCGAGACCCGTGGGAAAAAGGACTACGACTATATCAACAAGATTCAGGATCAGTTCGAGTTCCGTCCGGTTTACCCGGAGAAAGTGGAGCCGGTTCCGGCACCGAAGAAATCACCGGCCAGATTTTTGGAGACCGTAAGTGTGAGAGAGTTCTTCACACTTTTTGACAAACTGGCAGTAGTGAATCCGATCCGCGATGCCGAGATCCTCGGTTTTGCAAAGGAGTTCGGAATCGGAGAAGGCACACTCGACTTTGACGAGCTTTCCGCGGACATGAAGGTTGCTCTGGAGGAAGGGGCAAAAACCGGATTTGAGAAGCTGAACAAAGGGTTCTTCGATGTGAAGGATCTGATCATCTCCAACGGCTGGGCCTCAAAGTTCAAGGATATCGGTACCTATGGGACGAATTACCTGGCCAGAGCGTCAACAGCCTATCACGGCTGGGGGGCGAACATCCCCGAAGACAGTGCGTATGCGTCGATCTCATCGGAGATGACCGGGAAGGCACTGGATCCGACGAAGAAGTATCGGATCCGTTTTGAGAAAGACGGCTTCCCGCATGCGTCCTTCTTCTGGTCGCTGACCCTGTACGGATCGGTGAGTCAGTATCCCGTGAAAAATAAGCTCGACCGCTTCGCCATCAACACCTACGATGTGAACGACGGCCTGGTAGAGCTGAATGAGGATGGCTCGCTGGATATCATCGTGAGCAAAGACGAGCCGACAGATCCGAAGGAGAAGAAAAACTGGCTGCCGGCACCTACGGATGAGCCGGCATACTCACTGGCAATCCGAATCTACTGTCCGGATGAGTTCACCCTTCAGGGGAAATGGACAGCGCCGGTGATGACAGAGATTTCATAAAGAACAGTATTATAGAAGAATAATAGGGGGGCCGTGCAAAAAACTCATGGTTCCCCTTTTGAAAGAATAACAACAAATATCAAAAAGGAGATTTTTTTTATGAGCATACCTGTACTGAATGCGGATCAGAAGGAAGCATCGGAATACACGCTGAAATCCCAGAAAGCAGTTGCCGATGACCTGAACCTGTCCATCGAAAACTGCTATACGCGGGAGTTGGACCATGCTTCTGCAAACTGTATCCTTCGGCTGAAGGATCTGAAAATCAAAAATGACGAGACCGGTGAAACGGTTTGGGATGTAGAGGAGTATCAGTTCTACGAGACGGATGAGGTGCCCTCCACCATCAATCCGAGCCTGTGGATCAACGGAAAAGGAAACTCGAACGCCGGAGTTTTCGAAGTACTGAAGGATGCGATATACCAGGTGCGCGGTATCGATATCGCCAACCTGTCGGCGATCCGAGGAAAGACCGGATGGATTCTGCAGGATGTCGGAACGACGATCGAGACGGCTCGCACCTCAATCGAACTTCTGGAAAAAGCGCTGAATGAAAACATTCACGATAATATCAAAGCGGTGATCATCAGCCATTCTCACACGGACCACTACGGCGGAATCCGCGGTGTGGTAAAGGAAGAGGATGTCGGTCCGGATGAGGCGACGCAGGTGCAGATCTATGTGCCGGAAGGCTTCGATGAGGAGTGCGTCAAGGAGACAATTTTTGCCGGCTCGGCCATGGGGCGGCGGGCGGACTATCAGTTTGGCAGCAGCCTGAAAAAGGGCCCGAAAGGATTTGTTTCATCGGGGCTCGGATTGGCGATCGGCAAAGGAACGGTCAGCTTTATCACGCCGACGAATTATATCCGGGAGAACGGACCGGTGGTGATCGACGGAATCACAGTAGACTTCCAGTTGACACCGGGAACAGAAGCACCGGCAGAAATGAATAACTATTTTGTGGACTACAAAGCGTTCTGGGTAGCGGAAAACTGCACAGGTACTCTACACAATCTGTATCCGATTCGTGGAGCGCAGTTACGGGATTCCTCCGGTTGGGCCGGATTTATCCTGGAAGCAATGAGCAAGTATGCAGACAAGTCTGTGGTTGTTTTCCAGTCACACAACTGGCCTCACTATAACACTCCGGAGGATCCGCACGGTGTGCGCAACTATCTGCTCAATAATGCGGCTATGTACAAGTACATCCATGACCAGACCCTGCTGTATGCGAACCAGGGCTTCACGGCGAAGGAGATTGCCAGAAAACTTCGGGTGCCGGAGGGACTGAAGCTGAATTTCTATGCCAGACCTTACTATGGTTCTCTACCCATTAATGCCAGGGCAGTGTATACAAAATATCTGGGATTCTTCAACGGAAATCCCAACGATGTCGACCCGTTGACGGAGCTGGAGGAGGCGGAAGCCTTTGTAGCTTACGCCGGACCGGCAGATAAAATTCTGGAAAAAGCATACGAGGATCTGCAGAAGGGGAACTACCGTCGGGCAGCGTTTGCCGCAGGCAAGGTGGTTCTGGCGGAGCCGAGAAATCAGCAGGCCCGCTTCCTGACGGCCGATGCTTTTGAGCAGATGGGTTATGCATCCGAGTCTTCTGTGTGGAGAAACGCATACCTGCAGGGGGCGCTGGAGCTTCGGATCGGCCTGCCCGAGAAGGAAGGGACGATCGGGAACGCTGCCAAGAGCGACCTGACCAGGTGTATGTCATCGGATCTGCTCCTGAAGTACATCGGAATCCTGTATGACAATCATCACGGGGCGGATGAGGAGTTCGAGTTACTGCTGGATGTGACGGAGAATACCTATGGAGTGAAGTCCTCGACACGTTATGTGTTGAAGGTTCATGCCGGTGTGGTGCTGACCTATCCTATTGATGAGGAGGCTTCGGAGAACAGTATTGAAGCCTACGCAAAGCTGACCAAGCTGGAGCTCTTCTATCTGATCGGAAGGCAGCTGGATCAGGTAAAGGACGGTATTGAAACCAACAGCTATGAGCTTTTGAAGAGAGTGGAGAAGCATCTGACCGATGTGTCGAAGCTGGGTCATTTCCAGATGATCGAAAGCAACGAGAAACGATGATGAGATGACGAAATGGGGGAAAACAAAATGGATAACGCTTTTGATAACTTTATCGCGGATAACGGCGGCATGGTCGGTGCCGGCCACGCGTACAATCCGGCGAACTTCGATGGCTACGCCGGCCTGACGGTGGCAGACTCGACCTTCCACTACATCGAAGAAAAACCTTCGATAGAAAAGAAAACCAACGTGGTCTATATCGTCCTGGACGATGTAGGATTCGCGCAGCTGGAGGGATTCGGATCGGATATTCAGACGCCGAATATCAAACGGCTGGAGGATACCGGACTCCGATACAACAACTTTCATACCACGGCCATCTGTTCGGCCACCAGGGCATCCCTGCTCACCGGCGCGAACCATCACGCGGCCGGAGTGGCTACCGTCATCGATACGGCGAACGGCTATCCGAACGCGCTCGGTCACCTGGATCCCCAGTATGCTACCGTCGCTCAGATCCTGAAGGACAACGGCTACGCCACCTTCGCAGTGGGCAAGTGGCATCTGGCTCCGCTGGAGGATGCCTCAGATCAGGGACCTTTTGATAACTGGCCGCTGGCCAAGGGCTTTGACAAGTTCTACGGATTTATGGAGGGCTATACCGATCAGTACACACCGAGCCTGATTCAGGACAACTCGGCAGTGCGTCCGCCGAAAACACCGGAGGAGGGGTATCATCTCTCCGAGGATCTGGCGGATCACGCAATCCACTATCTGTTCCAGCAGACGAATGCCCATCCGGCGCAGCCATTTTTCCTGTACCTCGCTTTCGGGGCGGGCCATGCACCTCATCAGGTTCCGCAAAAATACATCGACATGTACAAAGGAAAATTCGATAAGGGCTGGGATGAGGTTCGCAAGGACTGGTTCGAGCGGCAGAAAAAGATCGGCATTATCCCTGCCGACGCGAAGCTGACCGACCGGAACGAGTATGTCAGTGCCTGGGATGACCTCAGTGACGATCAGAAAAAGCTTTACGCAAAATACATGGAGGTTTACGCCGGCTTCCTCACCCATACGGATGAGCAGATCGGTCGTGTGCTGGATTATCTGGAGAAGATCGGTGAACGGGAGAACACGGTTATCGTCCTGCTTTCGGACAACGGTGCTTCGGCGGAGGGCGGTCGTCACGGAAGAGTTTCGGATGAGAGCGACCTTGCCTTTGATGAGGATCAGGAAGAATTGGAACTGGGGCTGGAGAAAATCGACGAGTTGGGTTCCTATCCCACCGGGCCGCACTATCCCATCGGCTGGGCAAACGCCGGCAACACGCCGTTCAAATGGTATAAATCCTGGGTTCATTCCGGTGGCGTGAAGGATCCGCTGGTCATCAGCTATCCGGCCGGGATCGAGGAGAAGGGCGGTGTGCGCTCCCAGTATCATCACGTATCGGACATCACGCCGACGATCCTGGATATCCTGGGAATCCGAAAGCCGCAGATCGTTCACGGCGTGGCGCAGAAGCCCATCACGGGTACCTCGCTGGCCTATACCTTCAACGAGAAGGACGCTCCGACGAAAAAGCCGGTGCAGTACTACGAGCAGACCGGAAACCGCGGTATCTGGCGTGACGGATGGAAAGCGATCACCAACCATATCCTGAAATCCACCTATGCCGATGACGAGTGGGAGCTCTACCATGTGGATGAGGACTACTCGGAGGCAGATAATGTAGCAGAAAAATACCCCGACAAACTGGAGGAGCTGAAAAACCTCTGGTCCATCGAGGCGGGGAAGAACAATGTCTTTCCGCTGGGGACGGGGGCTTACCTGATCCGGAGTGATGAGCAGAAGGAAAAGGATGCCGAGATGTTCAAGCTTTTGCTGAAGGAGGAGAACTATTCCTACCGTGGCATCATCGAACCGTTCCGTACCGGACGCAGTCTTCTTTTTAATCAAAGGAGTAACGAGATTCGTATCCATATGAATCATTCCAGAGACGATGAAGGGACGCTGTATGCCGGTGGTATGAGGCTTGCCGGGTATACACTGTTTATAAAGGGCAACCGTCTGCACTACACATACAATGCCGCATTAAGAGCATACTATAGGGCAGTAACGGATGAGCTTCCGGAGGGTACGCTGGACATCCGGGTTATCACACAGATCCGGGAAGGAAAGGGCTATGTTTCCCTTATCGTGAACGGAAGAGAGCGGGCGAATACGGTGGTTGAGAAATTCTTCTCGGGACTCGAGGTGAACTTCTCCGTCAAAGACGGAAACCAGAGCTCGGTGGATCCGGAGAATACGTTGCCATTTGAGTATCCGGGCGAGATTGACCGGATCGACTTCAAGGCGGCACCGGCCACGCTGGATACGGAAGAGCTGCTGAACGAGTACTTCAGGGTAGATTGATCCTGAGTGAGGCCATCCGGCGAAGCCGGAATCTCATTGGCCGAACGATGTGTCAGGTCCGGTGAAACCGGGCGTGACGATTCCTGTAATGAAAAAAATCGGAGGAATGCTGAAAACTTCAGTGTTCCTCCGATTTTTCTTTTCGGATATATTTTACATACTCATAGCTTTTGTTCTTTTTCACTGCCTTGACCATAAAGGAATAGACTTCATCCCGAAGCATTTTTCTGGCCTCTTTCTCAGGAAGGGAAAAATCCGGGTAAATCGGATCGCTGAGATATACCGTGATATGTGGGTGGTGCTTCTTGAAAAATCTTCTTTGACGGTAGACGATTACGCCCGCTATGGCAGGTGAGCCGGCCCGGTACGGATAGGAAAAGGATTTGTCGGGAAAACTGCGTATAAAGTTGCAGTACGGCCAGATGTGAGCCTCCGGAAAAACCGTTACCACGGCTTTTTCCTTCACGACTTCCTTGAGCCTTTTTTCATAGTTCCGAAAGGCTGCCGGTGACGAAGGCAGGGGGATAGCTCCGAGCATGGCGACAAGTGTACGAACACCCCGTATGGATACCGTTTCGGGGCCGGTGATGATGTCGGCCCGTTTCGGAAAGGCGGAGATGGTCGGGATAAAGGCGTCGGCTATGTTTTGCGTGTGGTTTAGATAGAGAAAGCAGCCTTTGGTTTGCTTCAGTGCCTCCCGGTTTTTCACACGAACGCCGAGCCATATCCGGGTGTATGCCCACACGAGGGGTGTCGCGAAAATCCGATAAGCCAGAAAGGCCGTGATTCTCCACACGGGGGACCGGTGGCTGTAGCGATATGATTTATCGATCCGGACACAGTCGATTTTATCTTTGGTTGACGCAAAGTCGTCGTTTATCTCATCGGTATAGTAATACTCGCGTTTCATTCCGTTACTCCGTCACATCGAAAAACATCTGCTCCATCTTGTCCATACATGTCTTCTGGGAAAAATCATCGACCATTCCTTTGTAGCGTTCACGATACTCCTCGAGTACATCCGGGTTCTCGATAAAAAAATCGATTTTGTCTGCCAGATCCTGCGCGTCTAGGTTTTTGAAAAGATTGCGATCGTCCAGGGCGAATCGTCCCGTAGCGCTGCGGGGGGAATCGGAGATGATCGGGACCTGACCGCAGGCAATAGCCTCCATACAGGAGATGGCTTCAATCTCAATCTCGGAGGGATGCACATACAAATCCGCGAAGTTCAGGACGCGGAGCATCTGATCGTGGGGAAAGAAGCTGAATACCGGTTGGTTCGCAAGTTTTTCCGAGTGTTTTTTAAGTTCTTTTTTCAGTGGCCCGTCACCGGCAAAGATAAGTTGGATATCCCGGGTGTGTGCGGACAGGGCCGCAGCGTCAATCAGGACCCGGTGGCATTTTTCTTTACTGTAGCGGCCGGTAAAAAGGATTACATACTTGTCTTTGAACTTATGGGGCTTCTTTGAGTGGAGCGGTTTGAACCGTTCGTCGACTCCGTTGGATATGACATAGCCCTTCGTTTTGACTCCGATGGCCTGTTCGAACAGATCACGTATGAACTCGGTGGGATAGTGTATCCCGTCGACGTGGCGGTACAGGCTCTTATAGAATTTAAGATATGTAATATGGTTGGCCAGGGAATTATCCTTCATATGGATGTGTGTAGAGAAGTTTTCCGCCTGTACGTGAAAGCCGGCCGTGACGGGGATATCGTTCTTTTTGCACAGCTTTACGGCGGCGTTTCCCAACATAAAAGGCATCATGATATGAACCACATCGCTTTGGATGAGGACGGGCTCCAGCACCTTTTTGTTGGCGCGGGAAAGCGTAACGCCGTTCTTTTTTACATAATTGTTTAACGGCCCCAGGCTGAGATGAGGCATGATCACATACCCATCCAAGTCTTTCTTATCCGTATCGGAGCAGACGATGGTAACCTCGTGGCCGCGCGCTCTCATCGCCCGTACGAGATTCATAGCGGCTATAGTAGTTCCGTTGTTTTCCTGACCTAAAACATCGCAAACAATGGTTATTTTCATGAAGTACCCCCTGATTAGTATACATACCCCTACAGTATATCACAGGTTGTCCGGATTCGCAACCAAAAAGTGTCGGCAGAGGCGGAAGTATCACATCGATTAGAGATCCTTCACTGCCGGGAATCCGTAAGCACTTTCCGCGTTCGTCACAGCACGCAGGATTGCCTCGCTCATCACTTCGGCAGCCAGTGTTCCGACCAAATCCTGGTCGGCACTTACTTCGCCCACCGAAAGCGCGTAGATGCTGTCACCGTCCGCCGACGTGTGGACAGGGCGAATCGAACGGGCGTATCCGTTATGTGTCATCCCGGCGATCTTGCAGAGCTGGGATTTGGTGAAGTGAGCGTTGGTGATGACGGCACCGATGGTGGTGTTGTCCACGAAACGGTTCTCATGAACCTGGATACTCTGCTTCATCAGGGCGACGCTGTCGAGGAACCCCTTTTTATCTGCGGTGAGGAGACCGGCAACCTTTTTCCCATCCTTCCAGTCATAGATATCCCCGAGCGAATTGACCGCCACGATGGCCCCGATCTGCAGGTCCTCGATCTGGATGGCATAGCTTCCGATCCCGGACTTCATACAGGTCTCCATGCCGGCCAGCTTCCCTACCGTGGCGCCGCAGCCGGCACCGTAGTTTCCGTCCCGGTAATTCGGCGATTCCAGCGCATGTTTCACAGCCTCATAACCCATAGCCGGATCCGGGCGTACGGACATGTCACCGACCGTCAGGTCGAATAAGTCAGACTGTACGACGAGGGGGACTTTGGTTACTCCCACATCGAAGCCGATGTCGTGTTCCTCCAGGTACTGCATCACGCCATTCGCTGCACCGAGTCCGAAGGCGCTTCCGCCACCGAGTACGACAGCGTGGACGAATTCGGCCGCCGTCAGCGGATTTAACAGCTGACTGTCCCGTGATGCCGGTCCGCCGCCCCGGACATCCAGACCGGCCCGCATCCCCTGTTCACTGACAAGCACGGTGATGCCGGTAGCTGCTTCGGCGTTTTCTGCCTGGCCGATTTTGATTCCCTGTATCTGATCTAAAGTGATTTCTTTTTCCATATTGAATGGTCTCCTTTTCGTATGACGATTTACGGGTATCTATGGGGCATTATACGCTATTTTTTCGAAAAATTCAATACGAAAAAAAGGTTGATATTTGACCTGATAAGTGGTAGGATGATAAGGGGAGGTGATGACTTGGAGGAAATGGCAGAAAAACTGGTGGAAGAGCTATCCTGTGAGACGGTCTTTACCATACCCATCGGGGACGGCATCGAGGTGTCGGAGTCGGTGGTTGTGACCTGGATCATCATGGCGGCTCTCCTTTTATTCTGCTTTCTGATGACGAGACGCCTAAAGGTGCGGAACATATCGAAGCGGCAGGCGGTGATCGAGACGATCGTCGTGAAGCTCGAGAATCTGACTACGGAAATGGTCGGTGAGAAGGGCAAGGGTCTGACACCTTATCTCATGACGATCCTGATGTACCTCACACTGGCGAATATCTGTGGTATCTTCGGGTTTAAATCCCCGACGAAGGACCTGAATGTCACCATCGCGCTGGCGGCTATGAGTATTCTCCTGGTGCAGTTTGCTGCGATCTACTACCGGGGTGTGAAGGGCTGGCTGAAGGGCTTTGCTGAGCCGGTTCCCTTGGTGGCACCGTTCAACATCCTGGATCTGGTGACGAGACCGCTGTCGTTATGCATGCGACTTTTCGGTAACGTCCTTGGAGCTTTCGTCATTATGAAGCTGATCGAGATGGTGGTGCCGGTGGTTCTTCCGGCGGTGCTGAGCGTGTATTTTGATCTGTTCGACGGGATCCTGCAGGCGTATGTGTTTGTCTTCCTGACCTCGCTGTATATCAAGGAAGCCATCGAGGATGAGGAAGAAGAGGAAGGCAGGAAAAAGAAAAAGAAAATCCGGAACAAAGTGGCGGCGATGGCTGCCCCGGTGGAGGAACGAAAGTCCGCATGAACTAAAAATTCTATAATTAAAATATTTTCGGAGGTAGCAGATTATGGGAACAATAGCAATTGGAGCAGGATTGGCAGTGTTAGGCGCAGCGGGTGCCGGATTGGGAATCGGTATTGCCACATCAAAGGCGGTGGAGGCGATTGCCAGACAGCCCGAGGCAGACTCGAAAATCATGAAGAACCTGATCCTCGGTTGTGCGTTGGCCGAAGCGACGGCAATTTACTGTTTCGTTATCGCCATTTTGATCATCATGATGTTAGGAAAGTGAGTTAAAGGAAAGGGTATAGGTACACTATGCTACGGATTGATTTCAATCTGATTTTCACCGTCATCAATATCCTGGTCCTGTTCATCGGACTCCGGTTTGTTT
>JAFYBS010000070.1 GCA_017540125.1 Eubacterium sp. | reverse complement strand
TGAACCGCATGGAGAGGGAACCGGAGCTTCTCCGGTTTATCGCCAAAAATCTCAGCTGGGGAGCATTCCATCAGATGTCTGTGGAGGACAGCGTAGAGGGAGAAACCGGTTTTCTGGATAAATATCATCAGCTACTGGCGTCCACGGGACGCAAGTTTGAAAACCCGGATCTGATGCTGTTCATGATCGTGGAGCTGTTGGGCGGATGCAGTTATCAGGTGATCCTTCATCAGACCCCGGTGACACTGGATGAGCTGAAGCCGCAGATGTACCAGACCATCCGGAACATCATAGCGAATCAAGAGGTACGATAGTTTACTATGAGACAGCTGCTGAAATATCTGAGACCATATAAGAAAGAATCGGTTCTGGCGCCGCTTTTCAAGCTTTTGGAGGCGACGCTGGAACTTTTTGTACCCCTGGTGATGACAGCGATCATCGATCGGGGGATCGCCGATAAAGACGACAGTTACATCCTGTGGATGGGAGTTGTTCTTTTCGGGCTGGCAGCGGTAGGGATGACGGTTTCCATCACGGCGCAGTATTTTGCGGCCCGCGCTGCCGTGGGGTTTGCCAATGATGTGAAGCATGCCATGTTTGTTCATATCACGAAACTCTCGTCAAAATCTGTGGACCGTATCGGCTCATCAACACTTATCAATCGAATGACCAATGATATCAATCAGGTCAGTTCAGGAGTGAATCTTTTCTTACGACTTTTCTTACGATCCCCTTTTATTGTGTTGGGAGCAATGGTGATGGCGTTCACCATTGATATCAAAGCAGCATTTATTTTCGTCGGAGTTATTCCGGTTTTGGCATTGATCGTGGGCGGGTGCCTGTATCTCACGATCCCCCTTTATAAAAATGTGCAGGAGCAGCTGGACCGGGTGTTGTCCCGCACCAGAGAAAACCTGACGGGGGTTCGTGTGCTCCGCGCTTTTCGTCGACGGGAAGCGGAGAAGGAGTGTTTTGACAGAGAAACCGGAGTTCTGTACGAGCGCCAGAGCCGTGTGGGGAGAATTGCGGCCTGGATGAATCCGCTGACCCTTCTGGTTGTTAATCTGGCGATCCTCCTTCTGATCTACGTTGCCGGAGTAAGGGTGGAGATCGGGGATCTGACGCAGGGGCAGGTCGTGGCCCTGGTGAATTACATGTCACAGATCCTGGTGGAGCTGGTGAAGCTGGCCAACCTGATCCTGAACATCAACCGGGCACTGGCGTGCGCGAACCGGATACAGGAGGTGTTTGACCTTCCGGAGGACGGGGCGGATGCCGCGGAGGAAGTCCGGAGACCGGAGGACGGGACGGATGCCGCGGAGGAGGTTCGGAGACCGGAGGATGCGGGAGAGCAGGGAGGGATTGTCTGCCGCAATCTGCACTTCACCTATCCGGAGGCTTCGGAGGAGGTGCTCGAGGGGATCAGTTTTTCCGTGGAAGAGGGAGAAACGCTGGGGATTATCGGCGGAACCGGGGCCGGGAAAAGTACAATCCTGGCTTTACTTCTGAAATTCTACGAGGGAGAGCGGGGTGAGCTGTCTGTTCTCGGTCGCAGGATGGCAGAGTGGGGACGGAAGGAAATACGAGACAGGATAGGATTTGTTCCACAAAAATCCGTTCTGTTTGCGGGTACAATTCGTGAAAATATGCTGATTGGACGCGCTGACGCAAGTGATGAAGAAATCACGAAAGCTCTTAAAACTGCACAAGCAGAAGAGTTTGTTGTGCAGAAAGGGGGCCTGGATGCCCTTGTTTCGGCGAGTGGCGCGAACTTCTCCGGAGGGCAGAGACAGCGACTTTGTATCGCCAGAGCGCTGTTGAGAAACCCGCGTATTTTGCTTCTGGACGACTCGTTTTCCGCCTTGGATGTGGCGACGGAAGCGAAGCTTCGGACAGGGCTTTCGGAATATTTTTCCGGAACAAGAACAACGATGGTGATCGTGTCGCAGCGAATCGCTTCGGTCCGCCAGGCAGACCGGATTCTGGTGATGGATGACGGGGTGATGGCAGGATACGGCACGCATGAGGAGCTTCTGGCCGGATGTGAGGTTTACCGGGAGATTCACCGGATCGGAGGTGGATCATGAGAACAGGAGAGATTTTGCGCCGTTTGCTTGCCTATATCCGCCGGTACCTCGTGTCGGTGATCCTGTCCGTCCTGCTGGCGGTGGTGACGGTGGTCCTGACGCTGTATATCCCGATTTGCATCGGGGAGGCCGTGGACAGGATTTTGGGGCCCGGAGCCGTGGACTGGGAGGGGATCGTTCCGATCCTCCGGCGGATCGGTATTTCGGCCGCCTGCTGCGCGCTGTCGACATATGTGATGAATTTGTGCAACAACAGGGTTTGTTTCGGTGTGGTCAGAGATATCCGGCGGGAGGCATTTCACCATATCCAGGAGCTGCCGGTGGGATATCTCGATTCCCATGCCAAAGGGGATATCGTCAGTCGGGTGATCACGGATGCGGATACGGTGTCTGACGGTCTTTTGATGGGCTTTTCCAGCCTGTTTACCGGTGTGATCACCATACTGGGAACGCTGTTTTTCATGTTTACGGTCAGTGTGCCGATCGCGCTGACGGTGGTGGCGGTGACGCCGCTGTCGCTTCTGGTGGCCAGGTTTATCGCCAGACGCTCCTATACGATGTTTCAGGCTCAGTCGAAGGATCGGGGAGAGCAGACGGCCGTGATCGAGGAGACGTTTGCCAACCTGAAGGTCGTGCAGGCTTTCGGGCAGGAGGAGAGGTTCACGAAAGCGTACGACGAAACGGCAGAGCGGTTGAAAAAGGACTCGCTGGGCGCGACATTTTTCTCGTCCATCACCAATCCGGCCACGCGGTTCGTGAACAGCATGGTCTATGCGGCAGTCGGTGTGTTCGGTGCGATGTATGCTGTGCGGGGCGGGATCACGGTGGGAATGCTGTCGTGCTTCCTCAGCTACGCCAACCAGTATACGAAGCCCTTCAACGAGATATCCGGTGTCATCACGGAATTGCAGAACGCCATCGCCTGCGCGGGGAGACTGATGGAGCTGCTTGACGAGCCCGGAGAGACGGAATCCGATGACAAGATTGTGCCCAATAACGATGATAAAATCGATAACGTAGTTTTTGACAAGGTGTCATTTTCTTATGACAAAGAGAAGGAGCTGATCCGGGATCTGGATCTGGTGGTGGAACCCGGGTGCCGGGTGGCGATCGTCGGACCTACGGGGGCCGGAAAATCAACGATCATCAATCTCCTGATGCGGTTCTACGATGTCGATCAGGGCCGTATCCTTGTGAGGGAGAGAGAGATCCGTGAGATGTCGCGGGATGAGCTTCGGGCCGGTTTCGGTATGGTTTTGCAGGAAACGTGGCTTCCCTCCGGAACGATCCGGGAGAATATCGCCATGGGGCGTGAGGTATCCGAAGAGGATATCGTGAAGGCGGCGAAGGCAGCCCATGCTCATGAGTTTATCCGCCGGCTTCCGGCCGGATACGATACGAGGATCGGAGAGGACGGCGGCAGTCTGTCGGCAGGGCAGAAACAGCTGTTGTGCATCGCCAGGGTGATGATTTCCCTTCCGCCGATGCTGATTCTGGATGAGGCGACATCCTCCATCGACACTAGGACAGAGGCCCTGATCCAGAACGCGTTTGCGGGGATGATGAAGGGGCGGACCAGCTTCATCGTGGCACATCGGCTGCAGACGATCCGTGAGGCGGATGTGATCCTCGTCATGCGGGACGGAAAAATCGTCGAGCAGGGGAATCATGAGGAACTGATCCGGGAAAATGGGTTCTATAAAGAATTGTACGAAGCATCGAGAGACTGATGTAGAATTGAGATAAACGGAGGTTTTAATGAGAAAAATATTAAAACGGGGATTACTGATTCTCGGAATTGTGATAGCCTGTACGGTTATGGGAAGCGCCGGCGAGCCGGTTGCTAAGGCGGGATCCTACACCCATCGGGGAGTATGGGTTGCTTTTTATGAGTTCTACAGCGCTGGACTGTCCAACCGGACGGAGGCGGCTTTCCGGAAGAATGCCGAGAAAATGTTCAAAAAGATTTCCGATTACGGGTGCAATGAGGTTTATTTTCATGTGAGGGCTTTTGATGACGCGATATATCCATCCAAAATCGTAGGTTGGAGCAAGTACCTCTCCACGGACGGCAGAGCGCTTCCCTACGATCCGCTGAAGATCCTTGTGGAGCTGGCGCACGCGCAGAATCTGAAGCTTCACGCCTGGATGAATCCCTACCGCGTGACGACCGACAAGATCCTGGATCCGGCGAAGAAAAAGACCATCAAGCGGATTGTAAACCAGGTGAAGGAGATCATCGATAACTACGAGGTGGACGGGATCCATTTTGATGATTATTTTTATCTGGGGGACTCGTACAGCCATGTGAAGGCGTCGACCCGACGGAAAAAGGTGAACAAAATGGTCAAAGCGGTTCACGATGCCGTCAAGGAGAAGTCCGAAAGCCTGGAATTCGGTATCTCTCCGGCCGGAAACTACGAGTACTGCATGTCGATCGGTGCCGATGTCAAAACCTGGCTCAGTGAACCCGGATACATCGATTATATCATTCCTCAGATCTACTGGTCGGATGTGTACAAAATGAACGGAAAAATGACCAAGCTGTACTCGGAACGGCTGGCTCTGTGGCAGGAAGCCAACAAAATCGACCTTCCGATGTACATCGGACTGGGATTGTACCGGGCAGGAAAAGGTGTGTCGCCGGATTACGGATGGAGCCGGTCAAATAGCAATCTCCGCGATCAGGCAAGGCTGTTAAAGTCCGGTAACTGCGAGGGCTATACACTGTTTGCCTATTCGGATATCGACTCGAGCGAGGCCCGGAAGGAAATGAAGAACTTTCTGGAAGAGATAGCCTGGATCAAGCTGAATAAATCGAAGGTCACGCTGTCTGCCGGAGAGACCTTCCAGTTGGAGCCGACATGGATGCCGATGAAGTATGAAGGTGACGATGATTTTCAGTTCGAGTCGTCGGATGAAAGCATCGCTACCGTAGATGAGACCGGATTGGTCACCCCCGTAGCGGACTCGGGTACCGTGAAAATCTGGGTGGAATCAGGAGAAAAGAAGAAAGCCTGTACCATTACGATCGGTACGGGAGGGATCATCAGGGAGTGACGGTCGGAAAAGGAGAGAAAACATGAAAATTACGGTATTGTGTGTGGGAAAGATCAAGGAAAGCTATCTGCGCGAGGCAATCGCCGAGTACAGTAAAAGGCTCGGAGGCTACTGTGACCTGGAGATCGTGGAAGTAGACGATGAGAAAACACCGGACGGTGCCGGCGAGAAGGCTGACCGGAAGATCCGGAAAAAGGAAGGAGAACGGCTGGCGAGACATATCCCCGACGGGGCTTATGTGGTGGCCACGGCCATCGGAGGAAAGGAGTACACCTCCGTGGAGTTTTCGGAGGGATTGGAAAATCTCATGGTGGACGGTGTGTCCCATATCGTCTTCATCATCGGCGGATCCCTCGGCCTTTCGGAGGAGGTGCTGGAGTCATCGGATGCCAGGATCAGCTTTTCCCGTATGACATTTCCCCATCAGCTGATGAGGGTGATCCTGCTGGAGCAGATCTACCGTGCCTTTCGCATCATGAAGGGGGAGCCTTATCACAAGTAAATCTTGCGGGAAACGATAAAATATGATATACTGAAAGACGGCCGTATTTTTCGGTCGTCTTTTTGCGTTAACTTGTCAGGGATGGAGGTTGATCAAAATGAAATTAGTATTTATCGGAGCCGACCATGAGGTGACGGGAAGCTGCCACTATATGGAGGTCGGAGAGAAAAAGTTCTGCATCGACATCGGTATGGAGCAGGGACGGGATATGTTTGAGAATCAGGAAATCCCGGTGAATGCATCTGAGATTGATTTTGTTCTCCTGACTCACGCGCACATTGATCATACCGGACTGCTGCCTTTGCTGTACGCGAGAGGGTTTCGCGGTCAGGTTTACGCGACGAAGGCCACCTGCGATCTGTCCGAGATCATGCTCCGTGACTCGGCACACATCCAGCAGTTCGAGGCGGAATGGAGAAACCGGAAGGCCTCCCGTTCCGGAGCGGAGGTCTACCAGCCGATCTATACCATGGAAGACGCTTTGGGCGCGATCCATCTGTTGACACCATGCGAATACGATGAGGTGATCGAGCTCTGCGAGGAAGTGAGCATCCGGTTTACGGATGTGGGACATCTCCTGGGATCCTCGTCCATCGAGGTGTTTGCCAGAGAGGGAGCCGAGGAAAGAACCATCGTGTTCTCCGGCGACCTGGGAAATCCGAACAATCCCATCCTTCGCAATCCCCAATATACCAAGGCAGCGGACTTCGTTGTGATGGAGTCCACCTACGGAGACCGGGTCCACGCCGAGGGCACCCCGGACTATGTGGGGGACCTGGCTGCCATCATCGAGGAAACCTTTCAGCGCGGAGGGAACGTCGTTATCCCCGCCTTTGCCGTGGGCCGTACCCAGGAGCTGCTGTATTTCCTGCGGCAGATCAAGGAGAAAAAGCTGATCACGTCCTATCCGGATTTTGATGTTTTCGTGGATTCCCCCATGGCCGTGGAGGCAACCCATGTTTTCGGACGGCATATGGAGCAGTCTTTCTCCGACGAGGCAAAGGAGCTTCTCCACCGGGGGATCAACCCCATCGGATTTCCGGGCTTGAAGCTGTCCATCACCTCCGATGATTCGAAGGAGATCAACTTTGATCCGAATCCGAAGGTCATCCTGTCCGCTTCGGGTATGTGCGATGCCGGACGAATTCGTCATCACCTGAAGCACAACCTTTGGAGGGCCGATTCCTCCATCGTTTTCGTAGGGTACCAGACCGCCGGCACGCTGGGACGTGCCCTGTTGGACGGTCTGGAGGAAGTGAAGCTGTTCGGAGAGCTGATCGAGGTCAAAGCAAGGATCACCCGTATCCAGGGGATCAGCGGCCATGCGGATGTGAACGGACTTCTGAAATGGGTGGAGTCCTTTACGGAGAAACCGCCGAAGCGTGTTTTCGTTGTACACGGCGAGGACAGTGTCTGCGAGGGATTTGTCCGGACACTGGAACAGCACGCGTTTATCGCCAGCGCACCGTATTCCGGAACGGAGTTTGATCCGATCCGGGCCGAATTCATCCGCAAGGCGGAGCCGGTTCCGGCAGAGAAGAAGAAAGCGGCTTCAAAGCGTGCCGGAGATGTATTCTCCCGCCTGCTTACCGCCGGCCAGCGTTTGCTTTCCATCATCCATAAAAATGAGGGTCTCAGCAACAAGGACACGGCGAAATTCACGGATCAGATCAATTCGCTGTGTGATAAATGGGATCGATAAACCCCTGTTTCCCGCGAAAGCGGAAACGGAGTAAAGAGGAAATTGTGTTATGAAGAGACTGTTAAAGCCGATCATCATTACGACAATACTGATGCTGATTCTGGGAGGAGCGGCTTTCTTTTTCCTGAAGAATTCGTCCGACACCGAGGTGGTCGGCGAGTTCCACACCAGAAGAGACGATGATCAGAGCGATCAGACGGATTCCCACGCCTTCCGTTCGGACATGAAATCCCTGGCGGTCGATTTGGTTCGGCAGGGGGAGGAGAAAAATGTTCTGAACTTCGTGAATGTTGTCTTTTTCTTAAATATTTATATTTACCTTCTTGATAAATATCATTTTTATATTTACCTTCTTGATAAATATCATTTCTATATCTA
>JAFYBS010000012.1 GCA_017540125.1 Eubacterium sp. | reverse complement strand
TGCGGAGGCAGAGCATGTGGATTTCCACAACGGGTTGGAAAAGCAGACTGTGATCACAAAGGATGGCCGTGACATTACAGATATAGTAGAGAAAGCTGTTGCATGGCTGACTGAGAATAGTTTCTGATGCATTAAACAATAAGTATATAAGGAATGATAATGTTGGATATCAAAACAGAAGTAAACGGTTCGGAGGTTATCATCTATGTTGACGGCAGACTTGACACCGTGACATCGCCGCAGACAACAATATGAGAGAAAAAGGCGGCGAGCTGAACATGCGAAACGTCCTGGGACCTGTAATGGATGTGTTCGAGATGACAGGGTTTTCGAGTGCGTTGAACATAATAGAGTAATAAGTTGGGGATGTCCCGCGTGGCGGCGAAGAAACCAATGACCTCAAGTGGGGCGGCAGACAAGTCTGTTCGCCCCGCAGTGCGTTTTGGTTTTGTAACCCTTTTGTAACACTACCTATGATATGATACCATCATAGCATGGTAATCATGGTGTTTTGATAGTAAAAACAACAGCTATATACAGGATAGGAGGGACCGTCATGAACAGAATGATAAAAAGAATCACATCGATAGCACTCGCTTCAGCAGTGACTGTTGTGTCGGTCTGCGGCGGCATTCACATCCAGGGAGTGACCCCTGAGGTGAAGAAGGCACAGGCGGCAGAGAAGGGCGGAAAGTATGTAAGAGATCTGAAGGTCTGTTATGCGTCCGACTGGAGGGAAGCGCAGGAGAAGTTGGGGGATGAATACACCGTCATAAAGAGGGGTGTCGGTATCGGTAAGAAGACAGATACCTATATCGCGTACTCGACGACGGACTATCCTGAGGATGCGATCCGCGATATCAAGGTAGAAGAGATGACCGGAAAGCACTCGGTATCCGAATATGAGAGAATACAGAAGGAGCATCAGGATGCCATCAAAAAACAGTTAGATACCTTTATCCCGGTGCTGGTTGAATTCACCAAAAACTATGATGCTGACCTGCCTGCTGCGAAAATCATAGCGATGCATCTGAATTATTATTATGAGGATGACAGTGATGAAGCACTGGGTGATTATCTGCTGAAACAGGGACGTGCTCTGGGTGCAGACGGTCAGAACGCAGATGTCAGACAGGCACTGGAGAAGCTTTATATCGAAGGTAACTCACTGTTGGTACAGTCCATGGAGGATATGATCACGCAGGGAAGTGATACGAAGATAAAAGAGAAGGGATCCTGGCTGACGCGTATGAGTGAGTTAGGCCCGAAGGGATTGATCAAGGAGTACAAGCTGGCATATCCGAATCTGAAAACCGATAAGGCTGTTCTGAAGCAGATCAGCAAGGACTACGGAGAGGAAGCCAAGGCGATACTGAACGAGCTTTCCGAAGTTCAAAGCTACCTTCGCGAAGGAGAAAGCTCCGACCTGGTTCAGGCCGTGGAGGAAGGAGATTCATCCAAAGCCGGAGAACTGCTTTCCGAGGAAAAAAATCGTGAGATAGATGATGAACTGACCAATGATATGACAGTTGAGGATATTGCCGAGTCGCTGGGAGAAGCGGTAGCTGCGGTTCCCGATACGATGGATGCAGTCGGCCAGGCTTCTTTGGCCGCATTGACTGTTATCCTGAAGGGTATGTCATATGGTGATCAGACAATGTATGATTTCTTCATGAGAGAGGATCTGACAGCGGATGATCTCTATCCGATGGCATATGTCCTTTCTGACGGACAGAAAACCATCATGGAGGATATCGGACTGGTTGGGATCTTCCATAGTGCGTCAGCAGAGTACACGGAGGAAACGGATGATCTGGATACGATGCAGGAGGAGATCGGGGAGAAGGTCTATTCTGTATATGAAGGTGTGGATCGTGAGATGTTCAAGGGTGATACGGCTCTGACAGAGGATGCACTTTCCAGGATGGCAGCTACCGATGATAACGAAGCGTTGACGAACGGAGCCGGTCGTGGGAACTACATTGCCGCAATCGTTTCCGCTACGATCGGTGGGATGTGCCTGCTGAATCTCGATCTCTATTGGCGACATATGGTGAAAACAAAGACGGTGCTGATTGACTCGACGACCACAGAAGCATACAGGGAAGCGACAGTCCTGGTGGAAAACGCTAAGAAGGAATTGGCATTAGTACAGAAAAGCGAGAGGGCGCTGCACTTGAAAGCCATAGAAAAATACCAGTATTTAAAAGGGTATAAGGCCAATCTTCTGGCGTCGACTGAACAAATGACAAAGGAGTATAGACGAGTACTTCGGGTAATGGCTGATCCGGTTACCGGTACCGGTAATCTCGGAAAGGTTGCGTTTTTATCAAAAGAATCACAGAGAGCCATTGTGGCAGATCAGATAGCGAAGGTAGATGATGCGCTGGTAAAACAAAATGCCGCGAAAATGGCAAAGAACTATAAACAAGTGAAGGTCCCAATGTATGGTGCCAGGATTGCTTTGGTGTTGGGCGCAGTTGCGAGCTTTGCTTTCGCCGGCTATGAGCTGTATCAGATCCTGAAGCCGGCTCCCGGCGTGGATTTTACGGAGATTCCGGCTACGATGGTATCAAGGACCTATGATGAGAGCGATGAGATCAGCTATGTGTCTTATTCCGTGGTGCGAACTCCGGATGGTAAAAAGGCAGATATTCACAACTGGGAGGGCCAACAGTGGGTGGCATTGTACACGACATCGGATGAGCAGGCCGGTGAGCCCATCCTCGCATCCGGATTACAGGCGACATTTCGCGACACCACGGATGCGGATTCGGTTCCGGTAACTGAGTTTTGCTACAATGACGCATTTAACCTGGTTGGGGGTAATGACAGCACAACATATCTGTTCTTCAAGAGAGGAATGGATGATGTGACGGTAGAGGTTGAAGAAGCTACTGAGACAGAGGAACCGCCATCCGAGGTTGTCAGTGGATCTGCTGCCGAAACGGAGACGGCATCGGTATTCGGATTTTCGTCAATCATATGGATCATCCTTCTGGTGGTAGTCGTTATCGGTGCGGGCATCGGTACAGCTGTTACCATCAGGAAGCGCAAGAAGACAAAATAAATAATGAATAAATGAATTCCTCGAACTCCCGGCGTGGCCATTGGCTGCGCCGGGTTATTTTTATGTCGTGTAACCCTTTTGTAACGCCTATGTGATATGATATTCCCATAAACTAAAAAACTATAGGTTTATGTATTGATATAGAAGCAGATAGGAGGGCTCGATATGAAAGGAATAGTCAAAAAAATCACGTCATTAACACTGGTCGCAGCGGTGGCGATAGCATCCGTATGTGGCGGCGTCCGCATCCAGGGGGTGACACCTGAGGTGAAGGGGGCTAGTGCTGCACAGACGCAGGGTAAATATGTAAGGAGACTTGCTATCAGCTATGCGTCAAGTAGGGAGAAGGCGCAAGAAGAATTGGGTGAGGAGTATACCATTCTGGATCAAAACTTCAACGAAGGGATGAACGGCGACTCCTGGATCGGTTATACCACTACCGATGATCCGGACGATGCTATCCGCGATATCAAGGTGGAAAATATGACGGGAAAACACTCAACATCCGAATATGAGGAGCTGCTCAACAGACAGAAGGATATGGTAGATGAACAGATTGATACTATCGTACCCGTGCTTTCCGAGTTCGCGAAAAATGTGGAGGACAATCTTCCTGCCGCTATCGAGGTTAAGGATGCATTGAACTACTACTATGAGGATGACAGTGAGCAGCAGTTCGGAGAATTTTTCCTGGAGGCCGGGAAAAAGCTGAGAAAGGATCCAAAGGATTCCGATACCAGGAAGAAGCTGGAGAAGGTCTTTGTCGAGGGAAACAACACGGTGATCCAGACGGCCGAAAAGCTTTTGACGATGGGACTCGGGAAAAAGGTTAATGAATCGGGATCCTGGCTGACACGTATGAGTAAGCTCGGACCGAATGGACTGATCGATATCTATAAACAGGCCAATCCGTCATTGCGGAGAAAAGAAGCTGTTCTGAAAAAAATAGAGCAGGATTACGGAACCGACGCCGACGCCTTGCTAAAGGGTATTATCTCGGTTCAGGATGTCATCCGTGAAGCGGAGCAGTCGGAACTTGGAAAAGCGATTGAAAGCGGAGACGAGAAGACCAGGGATTCTATCCTTGATGAGGCTGAAAATCAGAAAATCGGCGAGGAACCGACGGATGAGTCAACCATGGAAGAAATAACAGACTCGCTGATCACGACGATGGAGACAACGCCGGATACGATCGAGACGGCAAACAATTGGTCAACAGAAGTACTGATCATAACACTGAAAAATACACCCTATGGCGATGGTCAGACCATGTATGATTTCTTTATGCGACAGGATCTGAAGAAAGCCGATCTGTATCCGATGGCCTATGTACTTTCGGATGCACAAAAGAGTATAATTACAGATATCGGGCTTATGTCGCTCTTTGAGAGTGTCATGGCCGAGAATGTGGGAAAGGACAAGGAGGCGGCTCTCGTTGAGGGGTACATTGAGGCAGAGTGCTGCTCCGTCTATGAAGGGGTTGATCGTGATGTGTTCAAAGGAGATACAGCTATCACGGAGGATACGTTAAAAAGGATGTCAACCAAGGATGAGTTTAACATCACAGATCAGGATCCGCTTATTGCCGGTCTTTCGGCCATGCTTGCGGTAACTCTCGGATCGTTTATGGTCGCGAAGTTTTCCGGTGAGTTTACCAGAGTGGTAGAGAAGGAAATTACCGCATATCAGAGGGTGGGAATGACTGAAGCGAATAAATCCTTCGCGGTAGAGAAGTTTAAGCAGGAAATCGATTTGATGTCGAAGAATCCCGATGCGCTTAAACTCAAATACATCGAACAAAAAAAATGGCTAAAGAGATTTAAACCTGAAATACTTAATAAATCAGCGATTGCAATCAATACGGAACTGAACGAAGCCATGATCCGTTTGATAGATAATTATGAGATGGAAAAAGTAATGGAAATAGAAAGACTATCTCCGGAGACCCAGGAAAAATTCCTGAGATATCAGAGAGAGAAAAAGCTGTATAAGTTGCTAGATAAAGAAGCAGCCAAAGCAAAACCGGTAAAAGCAGTAAAAATCGTGAAAGCACCGGCCAGGTGGGGAGCTCGTATCGCGTATATGTTGGGGGCGGTCGCAGCCTTTGCCTTCGCGGGGTATGAGATATATTGTATCGTTAAGCCCAAACCGGGGGTAGAGTTCACGGAGATCCCGGCGAAGATGATATCACGTAGTTACGGGGATGATTCCGATGAGATTGACAACATGACATATACTGCCGTTCAAACTAAGGACGGAGAGAAAGCCGATCTCCACAACCGAAAAGGGAAGGAGTGGCAGGCTATCTATGTTACGGGTGATGTCAATGCGGGTGATCCGGTGCTTGCATCATCGCTTAAAACAACGGATGGAGGGATCAGTGATGCTGAAGCGATTCCGGTAACGGAGTTTTGCTACAGTGATGCCTGCAATCTGAGGGATAAAAAAGTGACCGACGAAAATAC
>JAFYBS010000069.1 GCA_017540125.1 Eubacterium sp. | reverse complement strand
TTTCTGATAAATCTCATCGATTCTCTCATCGTCAATCCGCGTGTCCAGAAAATACTCGACAGCATACTTCGCCTGGGCAACCAGCATCTCCAGTCCGGTCACACCCAGCATCCCGAGCTTTTCGGCCTGCGCTACAAGCACCGTGGTGAGCGGATTGTAGATCAGATCCAGGACAGCGGAACAATTTTGAAACGGTGTCAGATCCAGCGGAGACACATCCACATCGGGGTACATCCCCACCGGGCTGGTGTTGATGATCACCTCACAGTCCGTATGGGAATCCATCAACTCCTCATACGTGACCGACTCTCCGTCCCGGCTGCGTCGGACGATGACCAACTGCCCCGCTCCGGCATCCCGCGCACAGGCCTTCACCGCCTGAGCCGCTCCTCCGTTTCCGATGATCAGAACCTTTTTCCCGTTCAGATCAACCTCATGCTTTTTCAGCATATAATCAAATCCCATATAGTCCGTGTTGTAGCCGTAGAGTTTTCCGTCCCGGTTGACGATGGTGTTCACGGCACCGATGGCTTCGGCCCCGGCATCCATCCCTGCCAGATACGGAATCACCTTCTGCTTGTATGGGATGGTGACGTTGATCGCCCTGAAATCATGGTTCTCCATAAACGGAGCGAATTCCTCCTCCGTCAGAGGGCAGAGCTCGTAGGAATAGTCTGCCAGTGCTTCGTGAATCTCCTTGGAGTAGCTGTGTCCCAGCTTTCCTCCGATCAGTCCGTAGTCCATTTTCCGACCTCACTGATTCTTGACAATCGTATCCAAAATCCCGTTGACAAAAGCGTAGCTTCTCTCCCGGCCGTAGTCCTTGGCCAGCTCCACGGCCTCATCGATGGCAACGTTGGCGGGAATCTCATCGTCGTACAGTGCCTCGTAGACTCCCAGACGGAGGATTGCCAGCTCCGCTTTCGCGATCCGGTTCAGCTTCCAGCCGTCGGACGCCGCTTCGATTTTGGCATCAATCTCCGGCAGATGCGGAAGGATTGCCGCCACCTCCTGCTCCACCAGTGTCTGTTCTTCCTCGGTCAGCGGGTCTTCTTTTTTTATCTCATTTAGAAAAATATCCTGCTGCTCCCCATACTGTTCATCCGGATAAAAATCCTTCTGGAACAGCAGGAGGAACACGCAGGTTCGCAGTTCATGTCGTGTCATATCACTATCCACCAACTATACTCAATCCTTCGGCAGGGAAACACCGGCGATGGTCACATTCACGCGATCACACTCAAGCCCGGTCATCTCGTTGATTGCCTGGGAAACTCTCTCCTGAACCTTTCCGCTCGTCTCGGGAATACTGAAACCGTACTTCAGAGTGATGGCAATATCCACTTCTGCTTCATCATCGTTTACGATTACCTTTACACCCTTGGCGTTTTTCTTCGCTCCGAACATACCCACCAGTTCGTTCTTCAGGTTTCCGTTCATCGTTTCCACACCGTCGATCTCACCGGCAGCAATGCTGGCAATCGCGGCAACCACTTCGTTTGCAATCTGAATCTCGCCGATTCCTTCTTCTCTTTCGTTTTCCATCGTCTGACTACCTTCCTTTCGTCGTTTATGGGTAAAAACATTATATCACGAAACCGTCGTTTTGGCAACCTTCCATTGAAAAAACTCCGGTTTTCTCAGAAATCAATTTCCAGCTCGACCGGACAGTGGTCGGAGCCGAGGATATCCGTGTGGATTTTCGCCTCGCGAATCCGTTCCGCCGACTCGTCGGATACCAGAAAATAGTCGATCCGCCATCCGGCATTCCGGCTCCGCGCCTGAAATCGATAAGACCACCAGCTGTAGACTTCCTTTTTATCCGGATACAGGTGACGGAAGCTGTCGACGAAGCCCGCTTCCAAAAGCTCTGTCATTTTTCCGCGCTCCTCGTCCGTGAATCCGGCATTGTGATGGTTGGAGGAGGGATTTTTCAGATCGATCTCCTTATGAGCCACATTCATGTCCCCCGTAACGATCACCGGTTTTTTCTCCTTCAGTCCGCACAGGTACGCGCGGAAGTCATTCTCCCATCGCATGCGGTAATCCAGTCGTTTGAGCCCGTCCTGGGAATTGGGGGTATAGACACAGACAAAGAAAAAGTCCTCGTATTCACAGGTGATCACACGTCCTTCGTGATCGTGCTCCTCAACTCCGATTCCCAGGGTAACCGATAGCGGTTCATTTTTCGTAGAAACCGCTGTTCCGGAGTAGCTTTTTTTCTCCGCATAATTCCAATAAGAGTGGTAACCCGGCAAGTCCAGGTCGATCTGCCCCTCCTGAAGCTTGGTTTCCTGCAGACAGAACACATCCGCCTCCAGCCTGTCGAACGACTCCCGGAATCCTTTTCCCACACAGGCTCTGAGTCCGTTGACATTCCATGAAACCAGTCTGATTGCTGCCATCTGTCACTCCTCTCCGCTGAATACAAGACGAGACCCGAACCACTACGGCTCGAGTCTCACGATATAGTTTACACTTCGATGTTCAGTAGTTTCACAAAACCGGTCACGGAAAAAATCTCCATCACCTCTTCGTTAACGTTGCGAAGAACCACTTCATTTCCCATCTGTTTGACTTTTTTCTGTAATGTAAGGAACACCCGGAGTCCGGCCGAGGAGACATACTCGAGATCACTCAAATCCAGGCTCAGGCCCTGTGTCTTTTCTGCTGCGCCATTCACCTGCTCCTCGAATTCATCGACATTGGTTCCGTCGATTTCTCCGGAGATAAACAGTGTGATGCTATCGCCCTGATTTTCTTCCCTGATTTCCATGATCACCCCTCCTCCTTCGCTTCGCCAGGAAGTTCTTTTACGATTGTTAATATGTTTTGTCCGTCGTTATACTCGTACGAAATACCGTCAACAGTATTTCTGACCAGGAAAATACCCAGTCCGCCGACCCTTCTTTCATCCAGATCCGATTCCGTATCGGGAGCCTCTTCCGACAGGGGATCAAAAGGCTGTCCTCTGTCGACGAAGGAGAGGTAAACCCGGATCGGAACAGGATCTCCTTCCACCTTCACGACGATCCTTGCTCTTCCGACATCCGGATGGTACGCGTAGGACGAGATATTCAAAAAGATTTCTTCCACACAGAGTTTAATCTGACGAATCAGCTTTTTATCATCGGTGCGTTTTTTCAATTCTTCCGTAACAAAGTCGAAAACCTCCTTCAGGTTTTCTTTTACGGCGTCAATCTCCATCTCCGACACGGATCATCCCCCCTTTCAACGCTCTGCCAACCCGAGTCTTTCTTTCATTTCTTTTTTATTCTCATACATCTTCTTATCCGCTTCTCCCAAAAGCTTCTCGATGTCATATTCTCCCTCTCCGCAGGCAACACCGCAGGCCACAGTGATCTGCTCCTGCTCGCCCCTGTTGATCTCATCCAGGGCCTCTTCCCAGCTGGCACGGATCGTATCGGCCTGGGACTCGGAAACACCGTTTCCCACAACAACAAACTCATCACCGCCGATCCGATATCCGGTGATCTCATCGTTCACAATACTTTTCAGACTCTGCGCCGCCATCACGATCAGGTGATCGCCGGCCTCATGTCCCTGGGTATCGTTGACCTGTTTGAGATTATTCACATCAAAATTGAAAATAGCGATCTGATCCGGATGACCGAATTCCTCGTCACGGTTAACCAGATATTTATCTTTGTTAAACAGATCAGTCAGTTTATCGTGTTCGCTCTCATAGATAATCTTCTCACGGAGAACACCGTTCTCGATGAACAGTCGGATGACGTTGTATACCGACGTTTCCCGAAAGTATTCTTCGTTGAAGTTCATCCCTCTTCTCAAAAACAGAGCATAGTGCTGCTGTCCTGTCCGCTCACTGAGAAAACAATAACTCCCCTCCGAAAGATCAAACCGTCTGGAAGACAGCATCTTTTTCAACTCGGGAGAATACGACTCCACACGACTCTGAAGACGGTGGTGAAAATGACTGATCCTCACCTTCTCTCCGTCATCCAACTCCATGTACAGAACACCCTCCGATGCCTCACAGAGCTCACACAAATCCGGCAGACACGCATCGTATCCGTGGGAAAGCTTCGAGAGGATACGCTTCTGGAAATCACTGATATCGGATATCTGCTTGGAGTAATCACTGATATCTTTAAACAGAGAGGCATAGTCACTCACATCGGTAAACAGATGACATTGCAACCGGTTTCCATCCTCAACGACAGACGCCGTCTCCACGCGATAGTACTTTTCGCTTTCCAAATCCGAAAGCTCCCATGTCCGCTCGTCATCCATCGACGGTTTACGCTTTTGAAATGTTTTCAGTGCGTGCGCAGACAGAATGATACGAGGGTCCGTGTAGATGATCTCTCCCTCTTCATTGGAGACGATAACACCTCCGACACGACGCTGTACAAAGGACTTTATGGCATGATCGATCATAAAACCCACCTACTTTCATCAAGAGTCTTTCAATCCGGGAAACCCTCACGTGATTCTAATACAACCACGTATGCTTCATTTTCAACTTCGGAAGACGGGCAACTTTATTC
>JAFYBS010000068.1 GCA_017540125.1 Eubacterium sp. | reverse complement strand
TTTGCAGATACTCTTATTCGGTATATATCCTCTCACACTGGTAAGCGGATAAACCATTGCCTCCCGACCGATCACGCTTCCGGGATTCATCACGGTACCGCATCCGATTTCTACGTTGTCACCCAACACAGCGCCAAACTTACGAAGCCCCGTACGCATCTTCTGAACTCCGTAATGAACCTCCACCAGAGTACTGTCCGACTTGACATTGGAAGTGATGGATCCCGCTCCCATGTGAGCTTTATAACCCAATATGGAATCACCGACATAATTATAATGTGGCGCTTTCGCCTCATCGAACAGGATACTGTTTTTCACCTCCGTAGAGTTTCCGACTACGCAGTTTTTCCCGATGATGGCATTTCCGCGGATAAAGGCGCAATGCCGGATTTCCGCCCCTTCATCAATGATCAGAGGCCCGGTCAGCGAGGCCGTGGGTGCCACGGTGGCGGATTTGGCAATCCATATATCCTTCCCCTTTTTTTCAAAGCGGGCGGGTGAAAGATTCCCCCCCAGTTCAAGAATAAACTTTCCGATATCCGGCAACACTTCATAGGGGTGTCGTACCTCTCCAAAAAGACCTGCTGCAATAGTATGCTTCAGATTCAAAAGCTGTGCTGTCTCCAATGCGCGAATTCTCATCGTTTCTTCCATAGTACGCTCCTCCCGTTCCGATGTTTATTTTTTCTTTGACTTATAGTATCCGGCAACCTGACGATAAAAATCAGCCAGCTTTGTCAGATGGTTTTCTTTTTCCGCCGACTCCACCATCGACCGGATGTATTCGTTCAGCTTTTCCATGTACCGGTCTTCCGGAAGACTTCCTTCTGCTACCTGAGTCAATCCCATCTCCCAGCTGGCAGTCATCTTCGGTGAAAGCATCGGACGCATGGAATAATACACCACACCGTAAACCAGTTCTCCCTTCAATGCCGGAGCAATGATCTGTGTTTTTTTATTCAAAGACAGATATCCGATGCTGAAAAGTTTTTTCAGAATCTCTGCTCTGGTTGCCGAGGTTCCGATTCCGCTTCCCTTGATCTGTGACCTCAACTCCTCATCCTCAATCAACTGGCCGGCATTTTCCATTGCCAGGATCATGGATCCGGAATTGTATCGTTTCGGCGGCGATGTCTCTCCCTCTTTCCTCTCCATACCGGAAATCTGCACGACAGTTCCTTTTTTAATCCGGTCGATCACCTCGGACAGATCGGTATTCTCGGCCTCGTCTTCCTCTCCGGAATCCTCCTCTGTTTCTTTTTCCCTGCCGGCTCCCCCGCGCTCTCTGGTGAAGCTGTACTGACTGACCCCCAGAAAACCTTCTTCCACCAACGCTTTCACACCGGTAAAAAATCGCTCGGTATGTTCCCCTCTCTCGCAGGCAATACAGACACTCAGTTTCTGATAAACTGCCGGCGGAAAGAAGATTGACAGAAACCGCCTTACAATCACCTCATACATTTTCCGATGGAGATCACTGACTCCCCCCAAAGCTCCGATGGCGTCTCCCGTAGGGATGATCGCATAATGATCGGTGATCTTTTTATCATTGACATACCTGGTTTTTTCCAACCCCTTATAGGATTCATGCTCGGCAATATACGACAGATACGGTTTGGCATGCTCATATGCCCTCAACCCGTTCAGGTTTTTGCCGATTTCCTTCGCGACCGCCGTGGACAAAACTCTGGCGTCGGTTCTCGGATAGGTTACCAGTTTCTTCTCATATAACTCCTGAACGACAGCCAGTGTCTCATCCGGACTGATCTTGAACAGTTTGGATGAGAGGTTCTGAAGCTCTGCCAGATTAAACAAAAGCGGAGGATTTTTCTTCTCCTGTTTTTTCTGAACGGACTCGATCACTCCGGTGGGAGCTGTGTCCGTTTCGCCGCCGTCCGGCCCCGTCGTTTCGGCTGACATCACGGAATCGATCAATACCAGGGCGTTCGCTTCATCACGAAATCCGTTTTCCTTGTAGAGGATTCGGGACAGGGAAAAATCAGGCTGGGGTTCTTTTTGTTTTTTCTCCGATTCCCCCTCCGATTTCGCCGGTGTAACATAAATTTCCGGCTCGAAGTATCGCGACCCCTCTCTCACCCGCCATTCACCGGGAAAGCTCTTTCCGTCCAGTGTAAAAATACCCCTGACACGATAAAACGGAGTTTTTACAAACCGTCGGATCTCCCACTCACGGATAACCACCATCCCCAAAACACAGGTCATAACACGACCGACCGAAATCGGAGCCCATTTTTTATCCCTTATGTTATCATTCAACCATTTACCGTACCGCACTGAC
>JAFYBS010000067.1 GCA_017540125.1 Eubacterium sp. | reverse complement strand
GGTGTGTCCGAACGGCTGCATCGACTGTGAGGCGCTGGCACGGGAGCTGGACGAAAGATACTTTGGCAGGGAACTGCCCCATAAATTCAAGTTCGGTGTTACCGGCTGTCAGAACAACTGTCTTAAGGCCGAGGAAAACGACCTGGGAATCAAAGGCGGACTGGAGGTTTCCTGGAAAAAGGACGGCTGCATTTCCTGCGGGGTTTGCGTAAAGGCATGCCGTACGGGGGCGATTACCCTTTCGGAGGACGGGATCCGGATCGACGGGGACAAGTGCAATTATTGCGGGCGTTGTGTATTTGCCTGTCCGACGGACAGCTTTGATTCGACACCCGGTTATATCGTGAGCTTCGGCGGTTTGTTCGGAAATCAGATCAGCAAGGGAAGACAGATCGTTCCGTTTATCAGCGACCACGAAAAACTTCTGGAAGTATGCGATGTGGCGATACGTTTCTTTGAGAAAAATGCCAACGCGGGTGAGCGTTTCAAATTCACATTGGAGCGTACCGGTTGGGAAGCGCTGGAAAAAGAACTAAGTGAAGTGATGTAAGTCGTTCTTGCATCGGGAGAGGAGATGTGGTACTATGTCAGCAGATGCGATTCAGGCAGATCAGACGGTGGATGTAACGGATGTTGTGTGCCCGGTGACATTTGTAAAAGCAAAGGTTGCGATTGAAGAACTTGATGAAGGCCAGATTCTCAGGGTCCATTTAAATGACGGAGAACCGGTTCAGAATGTTCCCAGGAGTTTGAAGGATGAAGGACATCAGATTCTGAAACTTAACGACAACGGCGACGGAACCTACGATCTTTTTGTGAAAAAAGTCGGAGAATAACGGATGACACTTACACAGTTAAGATATGTAATAGAGGTGGCGGGGTCTCACTCCATGAGTGAGGCTTCGAGGGCTCTTTTTATCTCGCAGCCGAGTCTTTCATCCTCGATCAAGGAGCTGGAGGACGAGGTCGGCATAACTATTTTTATGCGATCCAACCGAGGGATATCGCTTACACCGGAGGGAGAGGAGTTTACCGGTTATGCGAGACAGGTGGTAGAACAGTACCAGCTGATTGAATCCCGTTATATCGCCGGAGAGCGCGCTCGTAAAAAGTTCGGCGTGTCCATGCAGCATTATGCGTTTGCGGTCAAGGCTTTTGTCGAGATGGCAAAGAGGATTGATACCGATGAATACGAGCTGTTTGTTCGTGAGACAAAAACATACGATGTGATTGAGGATGTAGCCGGTTTCAGGAGCGAGATCGGCATATTATATATGAATGATTTTAACCGAAAGGTTATTTCCAAACTTCTTTCCGAGAGAGCGCTGGAGTATCATGAGTTGTTGCGTTGCGGGATCTATGTGTACATGTGGAAGAAGCATCCGCTGGTAGAGGGTCTCAGCGACGAGGAATTAAAAGACAAGACGGTTTCTCTTGAGGAGATGGAAAAATATCCGTGTCTTTCGTTTGATCAGGGACGCAACAACAGCTTTTATTTTGCGGAAGAGGTAATGAGTACCTATGAATACAAACATCTGATCCATGCCGATGACAGGGGCACCATGCTGAATCTCATGGTCGGGCTGAACGGCTATACCCTGTGCTCGGGAATCCTGTGTGAGGATTTAAACGGCTCGGATTTTTGTGCGATCCGTCTTCGTTCGGATGAGATGATGTCTATCGTCTATATTACGCGAAAGGGAACGACACTCAGTCCGCTCGGAGAGATTTATCTTGAGGAGATCCGTCGGTTTCGGGTCAGCTGAGGTATTCGGCCACCTCTAACGCGTGATAGGTTATGATGATGTCGGCGCCGGCGCGCTTCATCGCGATCATATTTTCCATGATGATACGTTCTTCATCGATATATCCTGCCCGGGCGGCCGCCTTTACCATGGCGTATTCGCCGCTGACATTGTAAACAGCGATCGGATGGAGGAATCGGTTTCTTGCTTCTTTTACGATATCAAGATAAGCGAGTGCCGGTTTTACCATAATAATATCCGCGCCCATTTCTATATCGTTATTCAACTCGCGAATGGCTTCCCTGCCGTTTCGGATATCCATCTGATAGGACCGGCGGTCACCGAATCCCGGTGCTGATTCTGCGGCGTCCCGGAAGGGAGAATAGTATCCCGAGGCAAACTTCGCACTGTAACCCATGATCGGTGTCTGCTCATAGCCTTCTTCGTCCAGCGCATGACGGATTACTGTTACATCTCCATCCATCATATCCGAGGGAGCAACCATGTCTGCACCGGCGCGTACGGCAGTTACTGCCATTTTTCCGAGTAAGGGAAGAGTCTCATCGTTGAGGATATGCTCGCCGTCAACCAGACCGCAGTGACCGTGGTCGGTGTATTCACATAAACAAATATCCGCGATTACAAGAAGCTCCGGAGACAGTTCTTTGATGCGCCGGATGGCCTGTGCCAAAACCCCGTCCGGGTTGCAGGATTCACTTCCGACGGCGTCTTTTTTTTCGGGAATACCAAACAGAAGAACGCTGCTGATGCCGGCCTCTGTCACGCGGGTGATCAGCGGATCCAGGCGGTCTGCGCTGTACCGGAATATACCCGGCATACTTTCGATCTCTTCGGTAATACCGGTTCCTTCTATTACAAAAATCGGATAGATAAGATCCTTTACCGAAAGGGTTGTTTCAGCTGTCAGATCGCGGATGACAGCGCCGGATCGGAGTCTTCGGAAACGGTTGTTGATCGTGGACATGGTAATTTCCTCCTGCTTATTTTTTTTCGTCTACTATAGCATGTAACCCGTCGCGTGTCAATCGCCAACTGCAGTATCCGCTTTTAATTGCCTTGACGTGTTGAAAAAGAACCGTTATAATAATTGACTATGAAAGTGATTAGTTTTTCGCATAAGCTTTGCCCGCTTTCCGTCCGTGAGGTGTTTTCGCTGGGGGAGGGAGAGAGGGACCGCCTTGTGCCTTATCTGAGTTCTCATATTCCGTCGCTTGCGGAGATTGTTATTCTGGACACCTGCAATCGGACGGAGCTTTATTTTAATGACGAATCATCCGTGCGGGAAATGATTGAGGGGCTTTGTTCCTACCGACAGGTTTCTGTTAAGGAATACGAAGGTTATATGAACCGCTATCAGGATGAGGACGCCATACGTCATCTGATCCGTGTTATCTGCGGAATGGATTCCATGGTGCTCGGCGATGACGATATCGCCAGACAGGTAAAGAAAGCCTACGGGTACGCGTTGGAGAACGGTTACTCCGGTCATGAATTCAATATTATATTTCAACGGGCACTTGAGGCAGCCAAGTCGATCAAAACGGGGACCGGCCTTTCGCAAACGCCGGTATCCGTTGCCACGCTGACGGCGCATGAGGTTCTTTCCCGTTCGGAAAAAGAATCAAAGGTTTTGATATTCGGGATCACAGGCAGCATGGGCGGCCGGATTGCCAAAAGTCTTCTTGAATCCGGAAGAGTACATGTGACCGGAACCTATCGTAAACACAGAAATTCCAGCCTCCCGTTCACCATTCATTCGGAACAGACAGACAGGCTTTCGCTTGTTCCGTTTGATGAAAGGTATGAGGCGATTTCAGAGGCCGATATCATCGTAAGCGCGACAACAAGCCCGCATGTGATCGTAACAGCCGGAGAGTATTCGGAGCGTTGCATGAATAAAAATAACAAGCTGTTTATCGACCTGGCCGTACCGCCCGACATGGATCGTGACCTCGGCAAAATCCGGGGTTGTACCTATATGGATATCGATTATTTTGAACAGCTATCCCGAAATAATAACAGTGAAAAAAAGCGTCTGGTACAGGCATCTGAACAGAGTATTGACGAATGGACCGCGGACATTTCCATGGATCTGATCATGCGAAAGCTTGCGGGTGTTCTGCCGGATATCAATAAAAAAATACTTGTGCAGGGAGGGGTGGATGAGATGGTTCACTCTCTTCGAAAAACACAGGATGTCGATGTTGTGAGAAGTATTGCCGAATGGCTTTGTTCGTTTGCTTCGGAAGAGGAAAAATGAAACGGTTACGGAGGAGCGCATGACTTATTTTCCTGTTTTTACAAAAATAAACCCGGACGAGCGGGTTCTCATCGCCGGCGGCGGAAAGGTAGCCGGACGAAAGCTCGGTGTACTTTTGTCGTTTGACATGGCGGTGGATGTTCTTTCCGAAGATTTTGATGAAGAGATTCGTTCGGAAGCGGCGAATCACCCATTGGTCCGATTGGTAAAAACGGATTGTCAGACATTTGAATTACCGGAGGATGTTATATACCGGTTCGCGATCGCGGCGACGGATGATGACGCGGTTAACCGGGTGTTTGCCGAGCACTGCCGAAAGAGGCATATTCCCGTCAATATCGTGGATGCACCGGACGAGTGCGATTTTATTTTTCCGTCATTCGTAAAGAAGGGAGATCTGGTCTGTGCGGTCTCCTCCGGCGGCGTCTGTCCTCCGGCGACACAGTTTTTCAGGGATCGGATCGCCGACATACTTCCGGATGATCTCGAGGATACGATGGAGGAGATGGGACGGCTCCGGGACAGACTCAGGAAAGAAAACCCGGATCACAGACAAAGAGCTTCTGTGATCTATAACGAACTGGCAGGGAGGTATCCATGGAAATCCGAATAGGGACAAGGGGGAGTGCGCTGGCGCTTCGACAGGTTGAGATTATCAATGAGAGAATCGCTGCACAGGATTCGCATGTGGCCATTCAGCCCGTAATAATCAAAACACAGGGAGACTGCGAGTCAGAAAAGCTCCCGGCCGAGTTCGGCACCGACGGAGTGTTTGTAAACGAGATCGAAAAGAAGCTGTTAGCCGGTGAGATCGATATGGCCGTTCACAGCGCGAAGGATATCCCGTCACGGACCGATGACAGGCTTTCCCTGCATGTGATCACATCGCGGGAGGATCCGCGGGATGTTCTGTTGTTTTCGGATCCCGCATTTTTGTCCGTCGATGAGAAGACGATCTATACTTCCAGCCCCCGACGTGCGGAATTACTGAGCAGAAAATATCCCGGTTGCCACATCCGTCCGTTGCGCGGCAATATTGATTCGCGGATCAAACGCTGTCAGTCCGGCGAGTGTGACGCGGTCGTTCTGGCTGCGGCCGGACTGATCCGTCTGTACGGGGGCATTGAGATTTCGGGGCTTCATTCCGTTCCGCTTGAGCCGGAGGAGTTCCTTCCGTCGGCCGGTCAGGGGATTCTTGTTTGCGAGACCATCCGTGGGTCGGAAGCGGATATTTTTCTCAATGAGCTTACGGATGTTGAAGCGTCCCGGGTGCTTTTTGCGGAGCGTAACGAGATGCTTGAGATGGGTCTCGGTTGCGAGGATGCTGCGGGTGCGTATGCGACTGTTCGTGAGGACGGAAGGCTTGAATTGTTTTCATTCAAAAAGAGTGAAAAAATATCTCGTCGCTTACTGCCGCCGTCTGTTGCGATAGCGGGAGCCGGCCCGGGTTATCCCGGGTATATGACGGTTCGCACGATGGAACTGTTGAAAGAGTGCGAAGTTTTATTATATGATGCGCTGATATCGGAGGAACTGCTTTCCGCCTGCGGATCGACGTGTGAAAAGATTTACGTCGGAAAGCGTGCCGGTGCGCACCATGCCGACCAGGAACAGATCAACTCGCTTCTTGTAAAGTATGCAGTTACAGGGAAAAGGGTGCTGCGTTTGAAGGGTGGAGATCCCTTTGTTTTCGGCCGCGGAGGTGAGGAGTGCCGGGCACTGACGGAGGCGGGAATACCCTACGAGGTGGTGCCGGGGTTGAGCTCCGCGACAGCGGTTCCTGCGTCGGTGGGGATACCTTTGACGGAGCGAGGGATCAATAAAGGCTTTACGGTGGTTACCGGACACGGTGCCACTGACGGTGATGCCGGTATTGATTATAAAGAGCTTGCCGGGTTCAACGGTTCGGTTGTTTTTCTGATGGGATTATCAAGAACGGCTTCGATCTGTGACGGGCTGTCAGAGGCGGGGATGAGTTCCGAAACACCGGCAGCCGTGATCAGTAAGGGAACCTGTCCGGATTCATACTGTATCCGCGGAACACTCGGTACGATAGCGGAGCAGGTTCAATCCGACAGCCGTATGCAGGCACCGGCGATTCTTGTTTTCGGTGAGAGCGCAGGGCATGATCCTGGACTGCTCTGTATGCCTTTTTCGGGGGAGACAGAACGTCCGATCCGTGTTGCCGTCGCGGGAACGGAGAGTTTTTGCAGGGAAATGCAAAAAAAACTGTCCGATCCGAATGTCCGTGTTACGACGGTTCCGCATCTCGGGATAAGCCCGCTCGAGGAGGGGATGGACAGGATTCGTAAAGCGGACATCCGTGAGTATTCGCATATTGTGTTGCTGAGTTCGCATGCGGTGCGACTGTTTTTCGGAGCATTTTTATGTACAGGGCGTGACCTTCGCGAACTTCATGGGATACGAATTGTAACTGCAGGACACGGAACCTCGGCGTTTCTTGAAAAAGAATACCGCTTGCGGGCTGACGTCATTCCTGAGGAGTCCGGGTCCGAGGGAGTTCTGAAGGCGCTGGACAGGGAGTGCTCCGCTGTGGAAAAGGTTCTGATCCCACGTTCGAAGAAGGGAAGTGAAGTTCTGGCGGACGGACTGAAGGGCAGAGGTATACCTTTTGACGAGATCCCGATCTATGACAGTGTGTTCCGAAAAGAAGCCATGGAGGCGGTATTATCTGCCGACCGAACGGCGGAATTTGATTATTATGTATTCGCAAGTCCGGAGGGGGTCCGTGCGTTTTTTGAAAACGGTGGGATATTGGGCGGTGCCGTTCCCATCTGTATCGGTCACGTGACAGAGGCGGCACTCGGACGATATTCGGAGGTGCCCTGCCTCGTTCCGGAAGACGCCGGAGCAGATGAAATTGCAGGTCTGATTAAGTGATTCTTTATTGTTTGTTATAAGTAAAACCATATAACCAAAGCGATTGTTTCAAAACTGTTTCAATAATTACCGAGAAAAGACATACCGTTTTTCGGCGCTTTCCAGACTGCTTGACGAAAAAATGACGGAGTTTGATTCTATATTGTGAGAATAAAAATAGAAAACGATTTCAAAAATCAGTCTTTCTAGTACGTATCAAATGTGATATGATTCCTCGTGGTTGGAAGATGTTTTATGCAATTCCGAAAATGAGAAAGAAGAAAGCGAGGAAAATCAAGATGAGAAAGAAAAGTGTAATTAAGAAACTGTTGGCATTGACCCTCACGGCAGGACTTCTGCTGACAGGCTGCGGCAGTTCCGATAGTGGTTCCGCAAGTTCTGCCGATGCGGGATCGGATGCGTCCGGAGAGAAGTCCGTCGTACGTGTCGGTGTTATGATAGGTATCGCCGAGCATTTGATCGCGGCTCTCGGTCAGGAGAAAGGAATCTGGGAGAAAAACGGCGTAGATCTGCAGGTAACGGAATTTGCTACCGGTGTTGAGGCAATCGGTTCAGTTCAGATGGGACAGATCGATATCGCCGAGATTATGGACTATGCAATCATAAACCGAATCGGTACAACAGCGAAGGATACAAATCTTAGGATTTATGAGATTAATTACAGGAGCGCCAGCGATCGCGAAGATACAACGGCCGTTAATAAATTCTATGTGAACCCGGAGACGGTCAGCGGTGAGGATGATCTCAAAGGCAAAAGGATTTCTGTCAGTCTGGGAACCGTAAATGAGTACAATATTGCGAAAGTACTTGAGAAGGAAGGATTAACAAAGGATGATGTAACCTACGTACCGATCGAGGGCATTCAGGCCAACGTCGCTTTAGCTACCAACGGTGAGATTGATGCGACATGGGCCGGCGGTCAGACAGCGGAGAAACTGATCGAGCTTGGTTGGACACCGTTTTTTTCCGAGGCGGAGATAGGGCTTAACGCCAGAAATATAGGGGTTGTTTCCGATACCTTTGCGAAGGATCCGGCACTTGAAAAGTATATCAAGGCGAGAGCCGAAATCATCAAATACTATCTGGAAAACAAGGATGAAGCGGCTTCCGTTATTTCAAAGAAAACAACAGTCAAGGAAGAGCTCGTAAAAAGCACATTGGACGGAAATGATTATAATATCCTTCTTGATCAGGCGGAGTTGGATCACTTGAACGAGTTGAAAGAGTGGGCACTAAATAACGGAAACTATGAGGAGGATTTTGATCTCAAGAGTTTCATTGACACCACCGCTTTAGCTAAGGTATATCCCGATTTGGTAAAAATCTGAAATGAATAACAGCAGGGACAGAATTGTTGTCTCTGTTTCAAGGGAACTGTAGCAGGTTTATATAGGTTAGCTGCAGTTCCCGTTTTTTTGAGGGGGATGCCCCCCGGAAAGGAGTTTGGTATGAAAGAAAAGGAATTCAACGGTTATATCGGTCGAACGGTCGAAGAATCGGTATTATCATATAAAGAAGAAAACAAGCACACCGGAAAACGTCCGAATGTAATCTATATACTATTGGACGATTTGGGTTTTGCTGATTTCGGTTGTTATGGTTCCGAGATACGAACACCGAATATAGACCGACTCGCGGAGAGGGGACTTCGCTATAACAATTTTCATACTACGGCTATATGCTCCGCGACGCGAACGTCCCTGCTGACCGGTACGAATCATCATGCGGCGGGAGTTGCTATTCTGACAGATATTGCAAGTGGATTTCCGAACGGGATCGGGCACGTTGATCCGGCATATGCCAATATTGCTGAGATTCTAAAGGAACAGGGCTATCATACCTTCCTCACGGGGAAGTGGCATCTGACGGATCAGAAAACCGAAAACGGTGATTTTGAAAACTGGCCGCTTGCTCGTGGGTTTGATCGATACTACGGTTTTTTGGCAGGTGCTACAGATCAGTATTATCCCTACCTGGTACAGGATAATTCGTTTGTTGACCAGCCGGCCCTTCCGTCAGAGGGGTATCATTTGTCTGAGGATCTGGCGGACCATGCCATTCAGTACATTTTTACTAACCAGATGGAAAGTCCGGATGAGCCGTTTTTCCTGTATCTGCCGTTCGGTGCCATGCACGCACCCCACCAGGCACCGAAGGAATATATCGAATCCTATCGCGGTGCATACGATGCCGGATGGGATGTGATTCGCGAACAGAGATTTCGTAAACAGAAGGAAATAGGTATTATCCCGCAGGATGCAGTATTGACACCGAGAAATGAATTGGCAAAACCATGGGACGAATTGAGTGAAAAGGAGAAAGCAGTTTACGTGCGTCACATGGAAGTATATGCAGCCTTTCTGACCCATACGGATAAACAGATCGGGCGGGTGATTGATTATTTGGAGGAAATAGAGCAGCTGGAAAATACGATCATCGTTCTCATGTCGGATAATGGGGCCAGCTCGGAAGGGGGATGTGCAGGAAAACTTGATTTCTCCACGAACTTTTGTATCCTCGAAAATGATGAGGAAATACGTGAACAGGTGGATGTGGCTTATGAAAACCTCGATAAACTCGGATCGGAATATTCGTCATCTAATTATCCTATCGGATGGGCAAATGTTTCCTGTACACCGTTTCAGTGGTTTAAGGTTTGGGCGCATGAGGGTGGTGTAAAGGATCCGATGATCATCAGCTATCCCGAGGGGATAGAGGGGGCCGGCGGTGTACGAAATCAGTATGTCCATGTGTCGGATGTAACGCCGACAATCCTGGAATTGTTGGATGTGAAAAAGCCGGAGGTGCTCAAAGGGATAACTCAAAAACCGATGACGGGAACAAGCTTTGCTTATTCCCTGACAGATGCGGAGGCTGAATCCCGGAAGCGTGTTCAATACTACGAGATGATGGGTAACCGGGGGATCTATAAAGACGGTTGGAAAGCAGTTGTAAACCATGCATTCAGTGAAACCTATGCGGATGACGAATGGGAATTATATCACGTAGATGAGGATTACAGCGAAAGTAAGAATGTAGCAGAACAGTATCCGGAAAAACTGAAGGAACTCCAGGATGAATGGCTGATTGAGGCCGGTAAAAACAATGTTTTTCCGCTTGTCAAGGGAATGGCCCATACCCAAAAAGAGGTAGATCCGCTGGAAATGTTGAACGGGCGTGATTTTCCAACGGAACAATACACATTTAAGCATGTGATCTATCCGTATGTAATGAAAAAACAACTGCGATTTAAAAACAATTCCTATAGCGTGAAAATAGATCTGGATCGTGATGATTCGCAGACAGAGGGCGTGCTGGTCAGCTTTGGAACGCGGTTTCAGGGATTCTCGGTCTATGTTCAGAAGAACCGGGTGAATCTCGCAGTTGCCGCAGGCAACCTGAATCATTACGAGATTCGATCGGATACAGAACTCCCCGTCGGGAGGACGGTGATACGTTATGATTATATTTATGATAAAATCAAACGTGTTGCCAAGGCGATTTTGTTTGTTGGCGGTGTGAATGTGGGTGAGATGGAGTTTCCACAGGATATGCGTTCGATACCGAACAATTTTGTCTGCTTCAAACAAAACATCGGTGCACCGGTATCGGATAATTATGATTCGCCGTTTGTTTACCGGGATCCGATCAGGCAAATTGACTTTTGGATTTCCGGAAATACCGTTTCGGCGGAGGACGCCTGGGAGGATTTTTGGACCGAGGATTAAGGAGGAAATATCTATGAGTGAAAGGAGTTTTATTGGCTTTGCCGGTGTGACGGAAAAAGAATCTATCCCGCTGTATGAGGGGGAGCCGCCGGTAAAAAACACAAGAAAAACCAATGTGGTATATATTGTTCTCGATGATGTGGGGTTTGCACAATTAGGATGCTACGGGTCCAACATTGAGACACCGAATATCAACAAGCTGGCTGAGGAGGGTCTTCGTTACAACAATTTCCACACGACGGCGATTTGTTCCGCAACGCGTGCGTCGTTGTTAACCGGAGCGAATCATCAAAAGGTCGGTGTCGGACAGATTGTGAATTTTGAAAACGGTTTTCCCAACGCGATCGGTCATATTAAGCATGAATACGCAACGATCGCCGAGGTGCTGAAGGAAAACGGTTATGCAACCTATGCTGTTGGCAAGTGGCATTTGACACCGATGCGCACACTGAACAACGACGGAGATCCGGCAGAATGGCCGTTGCAGCGTGGGTTTGACCGCTTTTATGGATTTCTGAATGCGTGTACGGATCAGTATTATCCGGATCTGACCAAAGATAACTCGCCGATTGATCAGCCGAAGCTGCCGACGGAGGGTTATCATCTTTCGGAGGATCTCTCCGATCATGCCATTGATTATTTGTATCATCATAAACTGGAAAATCCGGATCAGCCGTTCTTTTTATATCTGGCATACGGTGCCGGCCACGGCCCGCATCAGGCGCCTAAAAAGTATATTGAAAAATACAAAGGCCGCTTTGATGAAGGGTGGGATGTAATCCGTCAGAAATGGTTTGAACATCAAAAGGAAATAGGGATCATCCCGGCGAATACCGATCTGACAGCGCGCAATGAATATGTGCCGGAATGGGATTCGTTGTCGGATGACGAGAAAAAACTGTTTACGAAATACATGGAAGTGTTTGCCGGCTTTTTAGATCACACGGATGAACAAATCGGACGGGTCGTGGATTATATTGATTCAATCGGCGAGCGTGATAATACCGTGATTGTTCTCCTGTCGGATAACGGTGCCAGTGCCGAGGGCGGACAATACGGACGCTTTGTCTCCGATGAGGTAAAAATATTCAACCGCGAGGATGAGGTTCAGTTTGCGCTGGAGCATTATGATGATATGGGAGGCGAGTTTTCCTCAGAGACCTATCCGATCGGCTGGGCGAATGCAGGTGATACTCCGTTCCAGTGGTACAAGAGCTGGGTTCATGCCGGTGGTGTCAAGGATCCTCTGATTATCCGTTTTCCGGATGAGATCCGGGATGGCGGAGGCATACGAACACAGTTCCATCATGTTTCGGATATCACCCCAACGATTCTGGATATCCTCGGTATTCGCAAGCCGGAATCCATCAAGGGCGTTCATCAGGAGCCGGTGCAGGGAACCAGTCTTCGATATACATTCGGAGCGCCCGATGCACCGACGAAAAAACTGGTACAGTATTTTGAGCATGAGGGCAACCGCGGCATCTGGAAGGATGGTTGGAAGTTAGTTACCAACCATATGATGCGGGAAACCTTTGAGGAGGATCATTGGGAACTGTATCATGTGGACGACGACTATTCAGAGGCGCATGACCTGTCCGACCAATACCCGGAGCTGGTTGAGAGGCTGAAGGAATTGTGGTTTATCGAAGCGGCGCGAAATGATGTATTTCCGATGACAAAAAAACTGCATAATTATCTGCCTAAGTCCTACCTGGAGGAAGCGGAGGAAAATCTGCGTTTGTGTGTGAGGGCGGAGGAAAAGGAATACCGGGATCTGTTTGCGCCTTTCATGGCAAATGGTGTACCGGCGTTGAATGCAAGGAACTACACGCTGACTTTTGCGTTTGAACATCATTCAGGAAAAGAAGGGGTTCTGTATCAGGCCGGAGATCGGTTTGCCGGACATACTCTTTTTGTACGGGATAACAAACTTCATTTTACTTACAATTTTTATATGCGTCGTCTTGAGAGAGCCGAGGCGGATTTGCCTGAGGGAAAAAATCGTATTACGCTTCAGCACGCGATTCACGACCGGGATGTGGAGATTCGTGTTTATATCAACACTAAAGAGGCGTTTCGGATTCATACGGAAGCGTACGGCGGAGCCTTTGGTTTTGGTCTTTGGATTAAGGACGGAAAAGGGACCTCGCCGGATCCGGAGTTGGTATTGCCGTTTGAATATGGCGAAACAATTGACATATTTGAAATAAAGGCTGCGGATTATGAAATCAGCCGGGTAGACTATCTGGACGAGTTTTTTGCACTGGATTGATACGATACGGAAGGAGAACAGGTTGCTATGACTGAAAACTACAGCTTTGATACGACGACGAAACCGGCCGATGAATTAACAAAAAAGAGCAACAAAGAATATCTGAAAAAGATCGGTCTGCTGCCGCTGGATCAGAACGATGAGGAACGCACTCAGATAGAACAGGATTGCCTGTGGCGCGCCGAGAACCGGGAGGATTTACTGGTTTGTGATAATGACGGACGTGAGTTGGTCGACCTGCGACCGTGCTATTTTATCAAAGAGAGTGTGGAGGCGCCGGAGAGTGTTAATCCCAGTATGTGGCAGGCGGCGAAAATGAACCTGTCAACCGGTGTATATTCGGCAGCGGGACGGGATATTATTCAGGTTCGCGGGCTGGAGATGGATATAACGCTTGTTCGTGGAAAAAGCGGATGGATTGTGATAGATGTTCCTTCTTCGGATGATGTATCACGTGCAGGACTCCGTCTCGCAGAGAAGGCGTTGGGGGAGAAAATAGTCGGTCATATTTCGGCCGTTGTTGTCGCTACGGGCGTATCGGATCTGCACGGAAATACACGTGGTGGATTGCGGGGGCTGATCGATGATCAGGATGTTCCGGTCTATGCTTCGTGGCATCAGGGAGCGACAATGGTAAAGGAGGCCACATATTCCAATGTTGTAAATATGCGCAAGCAGATGTTCCAGTTCGGAACGGCTGAGCCCGGTCCTACGGGGCGTGTGACAACCGGTTTTACAATCGGGATACCGGGCGGGTCGCGTGCTTTTTATCCGACGAATTGGATTGAGGAGGAGGGCGAGATCGTTATCGACGGAGTCCGAATCGATGTAATGTTTGTCGGCGATACCGGAACGCCGGCTGAGATGGTTTTGTATTACAAAGACTACAAGGTACTGTGGGTATGTGAATGTCTCATCGGAATGCTCCATAACATTTACACGGTGCGGGGAGCAAAACCACGTGATCCAAACGTTTGGAGTCGTCTGATATTTGATATTTATACCAGATACGGTGATGAGGTCGAGGTGCTTCTTCAGTCGACCAACGCACCCCGGAAAAATACACCGGAATATCCGAATGCCATTCGGGACTACCTGCTGAATTCTGCAGCTGCGTACAAGTGGATTCACGATCAAACGTTGCACTATGCATCCAAGGGGTATCGGCCGGAGGAGATTGCGCGACTGGTTGACTATCCAAAGGAGCTGGGGAAGCATATGTATGTCCGCCCCTACTACGGAGCTATTGAGCTGGGGGCCAAGGGTGTCTATTATTCCTATTTCGGCAACTACGACGGTAATCCGGTTAATCTGCACAGGCAGGACAAGGTCGGGGAAGCGGCGCAGTTCATCGAGTATGTCGGGTCCGTTGACGCTGTTTTTGAAAAAGCATTTGCTGATTATGAAAAAGGGAATTACCAGCGTGCGGTAGAGGCGCTGGACCGGATCATGTACTATGATCCATCCTATGAAAAGGCTCGATATCTGGAGGCAGATATTCTCGAACAGCTGGCTTACCGAACCGAGTGCGGAACATGGCGGAATGCCTATCTGAACGGTGCAAAGGAACTCCGCTTCGGAACGAAAAAAATACTGCCGCACAAGGATGAGATCGGGACGGAATCCTTTATCGAAGAGGCGTCTCATATGCCGGACGAATTAATGCTGGATTATATCGGTATTGCGATAAACGGCAGGAAGGCGGCAGATGCGCAAATCGAATTTCAATTGGATATCAAGGCGAAAAACGAGATCCGATCCTACCATATACTGTTACTCCACGGTGCATTGTTGCACAGCCGGCTTGCGGACGGAGAAACGGTCGACGGTCTCCCGCAGATCGTGATTACGCCGGGAATACTGACCAAAATGGTATCACAAAGCATCGGAACGGTGAGAGATTATATTCAGACAGACCATTTTGAGTTATTGGAGGAACTGCAGGGTTATATGGAGAACCCGTTGGATTATCTGGATTATACAATTATGGAGAAAAGGAGTGTAAAACAATGAGAAAAAAATTTGACGGTCACATCGGAATTACTATGGATGATTCGGTATTGCATCTGGCGGAGAGCGATAAAAAGGTTGATAAAAAAACGAATGTTGTATACATTCTGCTGGACGATGTCGGCTTTGCCCAGTTCGGTTGCTACGGTTCGGATATTGAAACGCCGAACATTGATAAACTCGCGAGTGAGGGCTTGAAATACACGAACTTTCATACGACTGCCATGTGCTCGCCGACACGTGCGTCGTTACTGACGGGCGCCAATCATCATGCGGCAGGCGTGGCAACGATCGTGAATCACCAGACGGATTTTCCGAATGCGGTCGGACATTTGCATCCGGAGTATGCGACGATTGCAGAGGTATTGCGTGAGTATGATTACGGAACCTACTGTGTCGGTAAGTGGCATCTGGCACCGGTGGAGACCATTAAAAATCAGGGGCCGGTGGATGAGTGGCCGATCGGCAAAGGATTTGATAAGTATTACGGCTTTTTGAATGCCTGCACGGATCAGTACTACCCGGAGCTGGTTCGGGATAACACTTGCATTTATCCGCCGAAAACGCCGGATGAGGGGTATCATTTAAGTGAGGATCTTACCGATCAGGCGATCGATTATCTGTATGATCATGTACAGGCCTATCCGGACAAGCCGTTCTTCTTATACCTGGCCTACGGAGCCGGGCATTGCCCGCATCAGGTTCCGAAAAAGTATGTGGAGAAATACAAAGGTAAATTTGATGCCGGGTGGGATGCCGTGCGCGAGCGTGTATTTAAGCGCCAAAAAGAAATGGGCGTAATCCCGCAGGATGCCAAGCTGACCGAGAGGAATAAGTATGTACCGGCATGGGATACATTAAACGAGGATCAGAAACGGCTGTTTGCACGTTACATGGAGGTATTTGCCGGCTTCATTGACCATACGGACGAGCAGATCGGCCGCGTGATCGATTATATCGACAGTATCGGTGAAAAGGACAATACCATTATCGTGCTGCTCTCGGATAACGGCGCCAACGGAGAGGGCGGAGTGACCGGAACCTACAATTCGTTCGGTCACGGTGCGCTGGAGTTTGATGAGGATGAATTTAAACTCGCATTCAGTCATATAGATGATATGGGTGGTGAGTATTCCTGGGAGAACTACCCGATTGGCTGGGGAAATGCAGGCAACACGCCGTTTCAGTGGTACAAGACCTGGGCGCACTGCGGCGGTGTCAAGGATCCGATGATCATCCGTTATCCGGACGGAATTAATAAAGCCGGAGAGATCCGTACACAGTACAGTCACGTGACCGATATTACCCCGACTGTATTTGAGCTGCTCGGTGTAAAAAAGCCGAGTCATATCAAGGGCGTGCCGCAGAAGGATATGCATGGAATCAGCTTTGCTTATTCGTTTAACGATGCGAATGCCGAGACGCTCAAGAAGGTACAGTATTATGAGATGCTCGGTAACCGCGGCATCTGGAAGGATGGTTGGAAAGCCGTGACCAACCACCTTCTGGTAGACGACTATGCGGATGACGTGTGGGAACTGTATCATACGGACGAGGATTATTCCGAGGCGGATAATGTAGCCGATCAGTATCCGGAAAAAGTCGAAGAACTGAAAAGTGCTTGGTACGCGGAAGCCGGACGTTACGGAGTATTCCCGCTGGGCTGGGGCACGATGCTTGCAAGTTCGGAAAAGATAAAAGAAAAGAGAAAGAACCAGAGACTGAAAACGCTAAAGGAGATTCACGAGGTGCGTACGAACCTGTTCCGTCCGATCACGTTGAGTCAGAGTCTGGCCTTTAACGACCGGAACAATGATATGATTCTGACCATTGATTACAAGCAGGGCGAAGAGGGAACGCTTTATTCCGTGGGTAATCGGTTTAATGGTTATGTGCTTTATATTCTGGATGGAAAACTCCGTTATGCCCATAACTATATTTATCGTGAATTCTATTATTCGGATCCGGTGGAGTTGACGCCGGGACGTCATGAGATACGGGTATCCACCCGCGTGAACGAGAACATGACTTCCGGAACGGTTTCGATTTATGTGGATGGGGCGAAACAGACGGAAGTTACGATCGAGCACTTCGGCTTTTTCCTCGGCCGAAGCCTGTATGTTAAGGAAAATGGAATTAATGCTGTGGTAACAGACATCCCGAACCGCTTTGAGTATCCGGGTGTGATTGAGAAACTTGAATTAAAAGCATCTGAGTATTCTATTGATGAAAAACGGTTTTTGGATGAAGTATTATTGAACGACTGATCGGTGGTTTTCTGATTCAAACTATCTTGAAAAAAGGAGTGGCAATAATTGAGAAAAAAATTTGACGGGCATATTGGGATCACTATGGATGATTCGGTATTGCATCTGGCGGAGAGTGATAAAAAGGTTGATAAAAAAACCAATGTGGTCTATATTCTGCTGGACGATGTCGGATTTGCCCAGTTCGGCTGCTACGGCTCCGATATTGAGACACCGAACATCGATAAACTGGCGGATGAGGGACTGCGATACACCAATTTCCATACCACGGCGATGTGTTCGCCGACGCGTGCGTCATTGCTCACGGGTGCCAATCACCATGCGGCGGGTGTGGCTACGGTCTGCAACGTCAAAACCGATTTCCCCAACGCACTCGGACATCTCAATCCGGAGTACGCGACGATCGCAGAGGTTCTGCACGAATACGATTACGGTACCTACTGCGTCGGCAAGTGGCATCTGGCGCCGGAGGCGGATATCTGCAACCAGGGCCCGTTTGATCAGTGGCCGCTCGCCAAGGGCTTTGACAAATACTATGGGTTCTTGAACGCGCTGACGGATCAGTACTACCCGGAGCTTGCGCGGGACAACACCTTGATTTTTCCGCCGAAAACGCCGGCCGAGGGGTATCATCTGAGCGAGGATCTCGCCGAACAGGCGATCAACAATATCTATGATCATGTGCAGGGTTATCCGGACAAGCCGTTCTTTTTATATCTGGCATTCGGTGCCGGCCATTGTTCGCATCAGGTACCGGAAAAATATGTAAAAAAATATAAAGGCAGATTCGATGACGGCTGGGATGTGATGCGTGAACGCGTATTCAAACGTCAGAAGGAGTTGGGTGTCATACCGCAGGATGCGGAGCTGACGGAGCGCAATGAGTATGTTCCCGCATGGGATTCTCTCAACGCGGATCAGAAGCGCGTGTTTGCACGATTCATGGAGGTCTACGCCGGATTCATCGACCACACGGATGAGCAGATCGGGCGTGTGGTTGATTACATCGACAGCATCGGTGAGCGTGACAATACGATCATCGTGCTATTATCGGATAACGGTGCCAACGGTGAGGGCGGTGCTTACGGAATCTATAACTGTATTAACGTCGGCGATCTGTATCCGGACGAGGAGGCGTTTAAACAGTCTCTGGAGCATATCGACGAGATGGGCGGAGAGTACTCCTACGAAAACTATCCGCTCGGCTGGGCGAATGCCGGTAACACGCCGTTCCAGTGGTATAAGACCTGGGCGCACTGCGGCGGGGTCAAGGATCCGATGATCATCCGCTATCCGGATGGGATCAAACAGGGCGGCGGAATCCGTACCCAGTACAGTCACGTAACCGATATCACGGCGACGGTTTATGACGTGCTCGGTGTTAAAAAGCCTTCCCATATAAAAGGTGTTCCGCAGCGGGATATCCATGGCATCAGTTTTGCCTATTCCTTCAACGAAGCGGATGCGCCATGCCGGAAGCATGTGCAGTATTATGAAATGCTCGGAAACCGCGGCATCTGGAAGGACGGCTGGAAAGCGGTCACCAATCATCTCCTCGTGGAAACCTATGGAGAGGATGTATGGGAACTGTATCATACGGATGAGGACTACTCGGAGAAGCACGATCTGGCTGAGCAGTATCCGGAAAAAGTCGAAGAAATGAAATCCCTCTGGTACGCGGAGGCGGGTCGGTACGGTGTGTTCCCGCTGGGGCCCGGTCCGATGACCAAGCGTCCGCCGAAGCTGATTGAAAAAGAAATGCGTGAGAGAAAGAAGATGTTAAAGGCTACCCACGAGGTACGGACCAATCTGTTCCGACCGCTGTGGCTGAGCGACCGTCTGGCCTTCAACAACCGGGACAACGATGTCATCCTGACTATCAATTACCGGGAGGGCGAGGAAGGAACGCTCTATGCGGTGGGTATGCGTTTCCAGGGTTATGTCCTCTATATAAAGGACGGAAAGCTTTACTACGCGCACAATTATTTATACCGTGAATTCTATCGCACGGAACCGTTGGAACTCACACCGGGCCGGCATGAGATCCGGGTATCCACCCGTGTGGATTCGACACAGACGAGCGGTACTGTGACGGTTTCCATCGACGGACAGAGCCGCGCAGAGGTAGCGGTCGGGCACTTCGGCGTTTTCCTCGAGAGAAATCTCTATGTTAAGGACAACGGCCGCAACGCGGTAGTGCCGGAAATCCCGAACCGGTTTGAGTACCCCGGCGTGATTGAGAAGCTCGAGCTGAACGCGTCCGAGTACTCCATCGATGAGGAGCGGTTTTTGAGTGAATGGCTGGTGAATGACTGAAAAGTGCACAATAAAATGGCTGAAACCGGATTTGTTTCCGGCCTGGATGACGGACGGATACTTAGTATTCATACCACCCGTCATCATCCACGGCGCGGCAGCTTCCGCGTGTAATCACGGAGCAGTCAAAAGATGTCTGCAGGATATTTTTGTGTCCGCCCTCGATCCGGTCGGCGAGCGTCGTGACCGCCATCCGCGCGATGTCCTCGCGGGGGATGCTCACGGTGGTGAGCGTCGGGTCGGTCAGCTTTGCTTCCTCGATATCATCACTCGCGATGATTGACGGGAAGTATTTTTTTCTCTTATTTTTCTTGAGGCATTCGAGCATCCCGACGGCCGTGATCGCGTTCGCACAGTAGATCGCCGTCGGACGGTTGTCCTGCTCGAGGAAGTGCGTCATTGCGAGATTCCCACCCTCTCTGGTCTGCGGAACGTCCTGGATATAGGCAGGATTCAGGTCCAGTCCCCGCTTCTGCATCTCGTCGAGAAAGCCCTTGTAGCGGGCCTCGTGCTGGTAGATGCCGACGTAGCCGATCTCGGTGTGTCCGAGCTCGAACAGATGCGAGATAGCCATTGCGGAGATCTTTTTACCGTCACTGATGATCTCGTCGACATAACCGTTCAACGGGTTGCGGCTGACGCTGATGATGTGGTCGTATTTTTCCATAAGAACCTCGAGCGCGGCGGGACAGCACTTGCCCATGATGATCAGACCGTCTGCCTTGCCCTCAACCTGCTTGTACAGCTTGTCGACGACCGCGTGCAGATCCTCCCTGCGGCACTCATGGTCGTTGGAGAACAGCGGCTTGTACCATATGTGAGACAGGATGTAGCTTTTTTTATGGATCTCCCGCTCGATGTTTCGCAGCAGGTCCAGGAAAAACGGATCCGTCGCCTGGTCCTCGGTACGCGTCATCAGGATATTGATATAGTGCGGCTTGGATTCCCCGGTCTGCCCGAGCTTTAAGTTGCGCGCCGCAGTGTTGGGCTTGTAGTTCAGCTCGATCGCGGTGTCCCAAACCTTTTTATGAAGCTCCCGCGAGCGCCCGATGTACTCCGGGTCGTTCAGCATACGGGAGACAGTTGCCTTGGATACGCCGGTTAACTCAGCGATTTTCTGTAATGACATGGTGGTTCTCTCCTTCTGTTTCGGACAGTACTGTCTGCACATTTTTCCAAATGAAACGTTTCAGTAGTTTCGTACGTTTTCTGTCGATGAGATTTATTACCCATAAAAATGAGGGCAAAAATCCCAATGACTGGTTATATTTTTACACATTTTTGAGAAAAATGCAAGAGTTTTTTCAGAAAAAAATACTGAAAACGATTTCAAAAATTTTACACTTACTTTTGTTTCAATTTTATGGATTAGAGTTTTTAATTCGGGTTGTACGGACCGTACGCATTCAGTATCACCTTGCTCAGCCGGTCGATCGCCTGCGCGGCGTGCGGGAAAAAGATCTTGTACGCCGGGCAGAGATAGTTGACATCGAAATGTCCGGGGGCGCCGGTTTCGCGCCAGCGGCGGCACCCTCCGCGGCAGAGCGGGAGATGCTCGCAGGTGCGGCAGGCCTCCGGGAGTGTTTCGGAGAGGCAGATAAACTCCGCGGCTTTTTCGGATTGAACAAGGTCGTTGAAATCATCCGCGACAGTCCCGAGCTTCCACTCGTCGGTGCAGTAGAAGTCGCAGGGGTAGATGCTGCCGTCGCCCTCGACCACCATGTAGCAGGTGCAGTGACCACACATGCCGCACTCTTCGGCCGGATAGCCGGCGGCCATCTGTGCGAGATTGGAGAACATCCTTACATCGAGAGGAGGCATCTTCTGCCCGTGCTCCATGCGGTATCCGCGCTCATAGTCGCGGTACCATTTATCAAAAAACTCACATAAAAATGTACCGTATTTTTCCGGGTCAACCGCAAACTGGTTGACCTTTTTTTCATCATCGCGGTGCTGCTCGTCCATGCACGGGATCAGTTGCACAAAGGGGAAGCGCCGGCGCCGGTAGAACGTATACAGCTCTTTCGCGTGCGCGCAGGTCTCCGAGGTGACAACCGTGAGGATGTTGTAGTTGACATGGCACTCATTCAGGATCTCGATGGAGGCCATCACGCGGTCAAAGGTCGGTTCGCCCTTCGCATCCCGGCGGTACGCGTCGTGTAGCTCGGCCGGCCCGTCCAGCGACACGCCGAGGAGGATATTGTTCTCCGCGAAAAACTCCGCCCACTCGCGGTTGATCAGCAGTCCGTTGGTCTGGATCGTGTTCTCGATGCGGATATTTTTCTTATTATATTGTTTCTGAAATTCAATTGCTTTTTTGAAAAATGCCAAGCCCGCCAGCATCGGCTCGCCGCCCTGAAATGCAAACGTGATCGATCCGTCCACGTAGTCAAAGGCGCGCTTAACAAGCGTCTCCAGCGTCTCCTCGCTCATAAAGCCGAGGCTGTACTGCTCGCGGTTTTCGCTGAGACATTTATAAAAACAGTACCGGCAATCGATGTTACAATTCGAGGATGCCGGCTTGATCAATATACTCGCTGCGTTCATAGGAACCTCCCTTTTCCTAAATCTGACTTTTTCTAAAAAAATCAAACTTTTTCAAAAAAATGGTAGTAAGTTTTTTTTTCGTGTATCCTTGTAGTTACCCCTAACGACAAGAAAGGAAAAACAACACCCACTACCATGTATAGTTTATCACTTCTTTATCTTCAAGACAACATATTTTTTTCAAATATCGATTGTTTTTATCGTGGGCCTCCTTTTTTTAGCGAACGTAACTGTAGTTTATTTTTGAAAGGAAGGGGAAGATGAGTGAGAAGTGGCAGCTTAATGTGATGACGATTGCAATGGCCATCGGGATCGTACTCGTATGGATCACATATAATCGTCTATATCAATCCCGTTGATCGATGTAATCCTGTCACTCGATTCACGATCAACGGATCGAGTTTAGGTATTCCTCGACCTGTTTCTGCGCGTCCGGGATATCCTCGCAGTAAATACTGATTCCCTCTCTCACATCCGCTCCAGGACAGATCTTACGTATATCACTCGTACTTGATGCGAATCCACTACCTCCATGTGTAGCGATCAGATCGATAGTTTTACCGGAAAAATCAGCACTCTCAAAAAACGTTGCCACGGGCATCGGTATAGTCCCCCACCAGATCGGATAGATAAGTATGATCCTGTTGGTCCCGGATACATCTATCGGCTCTATCGCCGGCCTCGCCTGGTCATTTTTCTCCGTGTTTGCAACAGAAACAGTATCGTTATAAGACGATGGATACTTCTCACCGGTCAGCGTAATGGGCACTACATCACAGTCTATTGCATCTTTAACCATGGACGCTATTAACTCGTTACTTCCCATCAGCTTTCCATTCATCTTGAGAAGCGAGGCTCCCGACACGGCATCCACATCCTCGTCAAAATCAGTGTTACCAAGTCTGGTGAAATAAACTACCAACGGCTTTTCAGAAAAGCTTTCAACCCCGGAAGTATCCTTTGTATTTGATGAAGTCTTTTCTATCTCTACCGTTTTAAAATGTCTGTTCAGATACGGCGGTAAAAACAGTCCGATCGCCGCTCCCACTACAGTAAGTATAATCAGGATAACAGTAAACCGCTTTTTATTCTTAGATCTCCTGCGCATCGCCAGACCGCCATGCAGTATACCCAGTGTCAAAACTGCTGTCGCCATGTATCTATGGAAATCGGGACTTCCCAAAAAGTGCACATCCGGAAGTAGAATCCTGGATACATCCATAGCACTAAGCATCAAAACTATTATCGATAAAACAAGCAGAATAGTAACGACATTAAAAAACCACATGGATGCCGGCAGCTTCTTTCCTTTTGACTTCAATAACCCCGGAAGCCAGTGCCTCTTAAGTATCATATGTATTATCAGACATACGAAAAATCCTATACCCAAAAATTCGTGAGCAACATTACCTATAAATACATATAACATCTGCACAAGAAGGATCGCAAACATCAGTATATCAACTATGATAGTAACAGCTTTTTTCATAAAAGAGTGCCTCCTACATCCAACTTTCATGGTTTTTCTGAATGATCATCTTGCGTAGAATTATACTACAAAAGCCTTGCTTTAGCAAGGCTTTTAAAGGGATCCGGCGGTTGATAACTCTATGGAGTTTGCTTGAATATGCTATATATATGTGCATAAGTACTTCAAAAAACGAGGCAAAATGCACGAGGGGCTGAAAAACGGAAAAAATGATTACAAATGGCGATTTGTTCTAAATCGCTGTCCATTGTTATGAAAACACTTGCCCGATCCTCTCATTTGGAGTATAATAAGCCAAATGGGAGGATTTCATCATGGATCGAGACATACACAATGACC
>JAFYBS010000002.1 GCA_017540125.1 Eubacterium sp. | reverse complement strand
CCTGTTTTCCACTTTGTCCCAGCTCTGTTTTCCACCCCGGCCCGCTCAAAACAGTGGATCAAACTGCAGAAATCACTCTTCAACTCCACTCTTCCAGCAGGACCAGGGCAAATCTGACCCTGTTTTCCACCCCGGCCCGCTCAAAACAGTGGATCAAACTGCAAAAATCACCCTTCAACTCCACTCTTCCAACAGGACCAAGGCAAATCTGACCCTGTTTTCCACCCCAGCCCGCTCAAAACAGTGGACCAAACTGCAGAAATCACCCTTCAACTCCACTCTTCCAGCGGGGCCAACGCAAGGCAAACCCTGTTTTCCGCCTCGGCCCTTCCAAAACAGTGGACCAAATCACAGAAATCACCCTTCAACTCCACTCTTCCAGCAGGACCAGGGCAAATCTGACCCTGTTTTCCACCCCAGCCCGCTCAAAACAGTGGACCAAACTGCAGAAATCACCCTTCAACTCCACTCCTTGGCCGGGACAACGATGGAGCCCTAGAACCTGAAATACAAAAACGGATTATAACTCGACCTTATCAGCAACGGCAGCACCAGCGCCAGAATCGCCACCGACCAAACCGCCACCAACGCATGACTCCCCTTCTTCCCCTGGAGCCGCCATCCCACCTTCCGCAGCGACACGGAAGTCGAAGCAAACCCCAGCACCACCATGAAAATCCCATAGGACAGCACATCATAAATCGCCATATCGGTAACCAGGGCCGTCCCGACACCGAACATCGCCTTCAGATACCCCGTCAACACCGACATATCCTCGCAAGCAAAAATCACCCACCCGATCACGATGAACACCAGGCTGTACAGATGCCGGAAAAACCCGGGCCACTTCTTCAGGAACTTCCCGAGGAACAACTTCTCGATCAACAGGAAAAACAGATAATACATCCCCCACAGGACATAATTCCACGATGCCCCGTGCCAGAGACCGGTCAGAAACCACACCACCGCCAGATTGACCAGCTGCCTCGGCAACTTGCACCGGTTACCCCCCAGCGGGATATACACATAATCCCGGAACCAGGTCACCATACTGATATGCCACCGCCGCCAGAACTCCGTGATGGAACGGGACTCATACGGATACTTGAAGTTCTCAGGAAAATGAAACCCGAAAATCCGCCCCAGCCCGATGGCCATATCCGAATATCCACTGAAATCAAAATAAATCTGGAATGTAAACGCCAGCGCCCCGGTCCACGCCATCAGCACCGACATATCCGAAGTCCCCACACTGTCGCGGATCTCCTCCCAGAGCGCGCCGATCGTATTGGCGAAGATCACCTTCTTCCCCAGACCGATGAGAAACCGGGACAGTCCGTGGTAGACATTGAAAAATGAGTGCTTCCTCTTCCCCAGCTCCCGGTGGATCGTCCGATAACGCACGATCGGTCCGGCGATCAGCTGCGGGAACAAGCACACGAACACCGCGAAATTCAGAAAATTCTTCTGAACCGCCACCTTCCTGCGGTACACGTCAATCGTATAGGACATCGTCTGGAACGTATAGAAAGAAATCCCGATCGGAAGCGCCAGATTCCACAGATCCATCTCCGTGCCGGCGATGTTGTTCACACTCTCCACGAAAAAATCCCGGTACTTGAAGAAAAACAGGATCCCGAGATTCCCCACACAGGAGATGACCAGTATCAGGCGGCGCTTCCAAAGCGTCTCCGTGATACCGAGCAACCGGCCGTTGATGTAATCAAACACCGTGGAGAACACCATGATCAGGATATAGACCGGCTCTCCCCACGCGTAAAAAATCAGACTGGCCACCAGCAACACTGCATTTCGGCCCTTCACAGGGCACAGATAATACAGCAGGACGGTCAGCGGCAAGAAGAAAAATAAAAAGACATTGCTACTGAAAACCATGAATCAAAACCTACCAAATAAAAAATGAAAGCTGGGGGCAAACCAACCTTGCCCCCAACTGTGATCACGAAATACTCTTCTTAAAAATATCCTGCATCGCGCCCGATGTCGACCCGATCGCCATAAACACATAGCGATCCTGATACGTCAGGACAGCCTGATCCACGATATTCGCCTTCTCCGGACTGTACGCCTGGAACGTGGACTTGCGGGAATCGATGTGCACCTGAAGCGCCTTCATCAGATCGCCGACACCGGACTTATCCTTCACCAGGACGATGGCGATCTCCTCCGGTGAACCGGTGGTACTGTAGCAGTAGATGAACTTCTCCACCTTGCTGTAATCAAACCCCTCCGCCAACATACCGAAGGTAGTCTCCGCGTTGTCCGACGCCTCGGTGATCGTCGCGGTCTCCGGCATCTGCGTATCCGTCTTCTTCATCTCCTCGATGATCGGCGCGAAATCAACATTCGCCGCGTCGCCCCCACCGTCGCCGCAGCCGACGACGGTCAAAAGCATCAAGAAACATAAAACAAGTGTAAGTGTTTTTTTCATAGATTCAAAACCTCCGTATTCCAAACCATATTCAAAAGGTCATCAACCCACGCTATTGTAGGTGTAGGTCTCCGTTTCTTTTCCGTCACCGACACCATCGGCCTTCTTCTCATCCTCCGGAACGAACGGATCATAGCCATCCGTCTTGCCGAAGACTTTGTCCATCGCTTTGCGCATCTCCTTCGCCTCGGAAGACTTCGGATCGAGCGTTCCGCCCATTTCGTTGTCCGTGATGTACATACTGAAGATAAACTTCTCGTTCTCATCCCGGCACCAGCCGATCGAAAGAGATTTATTCGCGTATTTCGGCATGTTAGCTGAGATACGGCTGCTCAGCGACTCCGTCAGAGACCCGGTCATCAGAACCTCATCTTCGGTAGGATCCTTGTCAAATCTCATAGAGAACACTAACTCATCGTCCTTCAGCGCTTTCTTGAGACGGGACGGAATCTCATAGACATCCTTCGCGCTCTGAGCAATCTGAACCGGATAGAGGTACTTCTTGCCGTTCGCTCTCGGAAGACTGGTAACCACTGTTGAAGCGATCGTCTCCGCCGCCATTTTTTCATCCATATTGAAATAACGATAATCCGGATCATCCGACTCGCTGGTGGCACTGTACAGATCCACGAGATACCACTCCTCATCGTCCAGTTTCACCAGATCCCAGGAATGTCCCTCACTGTGCGGAATGTGGCACTCCAGCCCGATCATGTTGACCAGGAGCCGGAACGTGGTGGCATAACCGACACATACCGCCATCTTTCCGTTCAGCACGCCATAGGGTGAATCCACCGGATACGCCTCATCCTGCAGCACGGCACGGGTCGAATCCCCGGTGCTGTGTTTGATATTCTTCGAGATCCACCGGAAAATCCCCAGCTCCTTCTCGTAATCCGATGTCGCACCCTTCGTCGCTTCATCCAGGGCCTTCACCGCGGCATCGTAGGTTTTTTTATCCTGCTCGTTGAGCCCCGAAGGATCTTGACCGTTGATATACGCGTCCGAGATCGTCTTCGTGCTTTTGATCGTGTAGATCTCCCCGATCACGGCACCATCCTCGATAAACTCATCCTCCTTCTTCTGCTCCTCGGCATAGCGCTCATCCGCGCGGTCGATATAGGAGTTCAGGTTCTCCGACTGATTGTTCAGCTTGGTCATGTTGATGATGATCAACACCAGCGCCGCGATAGCCACCAGCCCGATGATCACGATACCGATTTTCTTCACCATTTCTTTCTTCCTCCTTTACAAAAATGCCTGCGCACATGAATCTCTATTCCAAAACCGGATGTTTTGCCCCCCTTATAACAAAACATACCCCAGCACCTGCTTCCCGAGCTTCCTCGCCCGCAGGAGCTGACGTTGGATATCCGAAAGTCTGCTTCCGCCGATCCGGAGTCCCATCAGGATCCCCTCTACGGAAGCCAGCGCGTCGATGGTCTCCGCATCGTCGACGATATCCCGGCCGGCTATGAACGGACGATCCCCGGCCTGATTCCAGGACGACACCGCCGACGCGATCTCCTCATCCGGCTGCGAACCCAGCAGCATCACGGCTCCATCCTCACCCAGCATCACATCTAGATTCGAAGTCAGGATTTCCAGCGCCGCCGAACCACCCTTCGAGCAATCGCTGAGCAGCTCCAGGTTGAACGACTCCTCGATCTGTCGCCGACTGATCACCCGTCCCTGCTTCAGTGTCAGAAAAATAGCCAGAGCCGCGCCGGCCACGATCCCCAGGAAAAATCCGATCAGAACAAACTTCAGCAGATAGCTGAACCCGGGGGCAGGAAGTGTGGTTCCCGTCGTCTCTTCCGCTGCCGGAGCCTCCACCACCGTGGTAGCCGTCGTATACATATCGTTCAGTCTCGTCTGTATATCCCTCATCTTCGAGTTCATCTCCGTCTGAAACTGATCCACGTAATCACTCAGATCCGGCAGATGCGAGGTCGTGATCCCGACGATCTTCACCCCGGATGCCTGTGCTTTCGAACGCAGATAATTCGTGAGATAGGTCGCCGCCTTCCCGGTATCAAATCCCTCTACGCCGATCAGCGTGATGCCGGTATCTGACCCGGAGGAGGACCCGGAGGAGGACCAAAAGTATCCCGACGCTCCGCGTACCCGATCCTCTACGAGGATCAGCTCCGCTTTATGAGCGACGAGATCCTTTGGCGCGCTTCCGAAGAGCGCGCCCTCGTCCGCTCCTGCGATCCAGTCACAGACCATACTCGAGTACCTATTATCATCAAAACCGATCGTGATCCGATCCCCGGCACAGGTCGCCGGATCCTGCTTCATCAGGGGATGCGACGACGCTACCTCCTTCAGTCTGCGCCACTCCTCCCGGAGTTTCGGTGCCTGCACACGGTTGTACAGCTCCGCCTCCTCTGCCAGCTTCTGATTCTCCTCAAAGGAAGTCTCCACATACTCTGTATGCCCGTTATCATCGACATCTACTGTCTCCGTCGCGCTCTGGGCATCCAGCTGCGCCTGCAGTGACCGGTTCTTCATGAATCCCAGTCCGCCGCCGATCAACGCGCACACGATCATACTCGCCAGCATCACGACCCAGTGCCGCTTCATCGCCAGAAGCATCTCCCACAGGGACAGCTCCATCTCCACATTTCTCTCCATATTGTATTCCGTTTCTCCTTCCTCCTGATAGCCATATCTATGGCATTTTCCGACGCAGCCCCACCGAATAAATAACAGGAGCCGTCACCGACTCCTATTATCGCATAAATCTTCAGAACTGTCAAATTGAATTACTCATTCAAAACATATTGACAGGTACAGATAGCGGTGGTATGATGATTCCAAATGATATCAATTAAAAAAATAAATGCAATACTGACACTGTTCGTCATGGCCGCGCTGGCTATTCATGCCGGATACCAGACCGTGTCATATGCAATCATGTATTACAATCCTGTTGTTTCAATGATACTGGGATACATCATTCTGATCCCGCTTGTTTGCCATATCATATTATCCATTATATCCGTCCTTATTCTTCACGATTCCAAAACCATTGCATATTGCAGGCTGAACGCGGCAATCCTGGTTCAAAGAATCAGCGCGGTATTGCTTCTGTGCCTTTTCCCCGTCCACATACAGATTTTCGAATTGTTGCAGTCACATCCGACAGGGCTCTGCTTTATTCTGATCAAAGCTGCAGAGATTTTGTTTTATGTGGCATTGTTTGCGCATATTTCCGTCTCATTTCCACGATCACTTATCACATTGGGAATACTGAAAAGAATTGAGAGCAAAAAGAGACTTGACCGGATTATATGGATATTATGCAGCTTGCTTTTTATCGTTGTAAACCGGTTTATTATTATGGTATAAAAAGAGCATTATTCGAAGAAACGAAACGACAGAGAGGGTTGCGATGAAAAAAATCTTGATTGTCGGAAGCGGAATAGCCGGCCTCAGCTGTGCCATCCACTGCGCCGAAGCTGGTATGGAGGTGACTCTTGTGTCGCCCTTTCCCTCGGAGCGGGCACAATCCGTGTTGGCAGCCGGTGGGATCAATGCCGTTCTGAAGGAAGGAAATGACAGTATTCAAAGCCATATCGAGGACACCCTGAGGGGCGGTCTTGATATTGCCGGAGAGAACGCGGTCCGGGGGCTCTGTGAGAGTGCACCTTGTATAATTGAGTGGCTTGAAAAACTCGGTACAGTATTTTCCGTGGAGTCAGACGGGACGGTGGCGAGACGTTCATTTGGCGGACAGTCTCATGCGAGGACATGTTACTGCGGTTCATCAACGGGCAAACAGATCGTATCTGCCCTTGTTATGGAAGCGAGACGATATGAGGGACTCGGACAGATACACAGGCTTCTGTGGCGGGATTTCTACAGTGCTCTGATTCTGGATGGTGTTTGCTACGGAGCTATCCTCTACAATGAATCAACGCAAAAGACGGAAATTATCCGGGCAGACTATGTCGTTATCGCTACCGGCGGCCAGAATGCCCTCTTCGGTAGGACGACCGGTTCAACACTCTGCGACGGATATGCATCGGGAAAGCTTTTTATGCAGGGGGTTGAACTGAAGAACCTGGAGTTTATCCAGTATCATCCGACGACGCTCCAGACAGATCAAAAGAAAATGCTGATATCAGAGGCAGTCCGCGGCGAGGGCGGAAGGCTCTACTATATGGATGCCGGACAGCGTGTGTATTTTATGGAACAAAAATACGGAGAACGAGGCAATCTGATGCCTCGTGATGTTGTTTCCCGCTGCATCGAAGAGACCGGCAGAGATGTTTATCTGGATATATCATTTTTAGAAGAAAGAGTGATAAAGAAACGTCTTCCGGAAGTGTATGAGCTGTGCCTTAAATATCGGGGAATCGACATAACTAAAGAGAGCATACCTGTCGAGCCGTCTGTTCACTTTTTCATGGGTGGAATAGCCGTGAAAAACAACCACGAGACGAATATACAAAACCTGTATGCGATCGGCGAGTGCGCCTCGATCTACCATGGAGCAAACCGTCTGGGTGGCAACTCTCTCCTGGCCGCGATCTATAGCGGAAAGGTGGCGGCAAGCGATATGGCCGAACGCACAGGAAGCACGACCGGGAGCGAACAGGATGTCGGGTCACGAAAAACAGCCAGGTTGCCTGATTTTCAATCGGAGTTTGATCAAAGTATGGATCACCTCGCGAGGCTGCGAGAATCCAAGAGCTCATTCCCGGTGATGTATATCCGGGATATGCTGGCAGAATGCATGCAGGATAATCTCGGAATTGTCCGTTCAGAAGACAGGCTTTTAGAGGGTGTCCGGGACATAACGTATTATCTTTCGATTGCTGATAGGATTAACTATGACAATTCCGAACTGATCTACTTCGCTTACAGTCTGTCGGGAATCCTGACGCTGGCCAAGGCGACCTATATGTGCGCTCTGAGTCGCAGGGAAAGCCGCGGCGCGCACTTCCGAAGTGATCACCCGGAAACAGATGATACAAACGCATTCGCTACTATCATCTCCTATGATGAGGGGAAATATACGACACGACTTGATCGGACGGGAGAATATGAAAAATAATCTCCTATACTGCCGCGCACTGAGCGTAAGCACGGAGGAATTTATGAGAGTAAAAATACTACGGCAAGAGACGCCGATTTCAAAACCATACTGGCAGGAGTTTACATATGAAAAAAAAGAAAACGAAACCGTTGCCGGAGTATTGACGAAATTGAATTATAAGGATGATCTGGTCGATGTGAACGGAAAAAGAGCTCCACGAATCCAGTGGGAATGCTCATGTCTGCAGGGGATGTGCGGCGCATGCGCGATGGTGATAAATCATCGACCGGCTCTGGCTTGCGAAACATTTTTGAAGAACTTACGAGGAGATACACTGATCCTTGAACCGTTAAGCAAGTTTCCGACGATAGCGGATCTGGTGGTAGACAGAACCATCATTCAGGAAAATCTGAAAAAAGCCAATTCATATATCGAGTCATACGCCGGAGCCGATGACCGCGAATATGATCAGATGTATACGGCAGCCAAGTGCCTGAAATGCGGTCTTTGCATGGAGGTTTGTCCAAACTACAAGGGCGGAAAAAGCTTCTATGGAGCAGCTTTTGCTAATGACTGCTATCTGATCGCCAAAAGAAGCCAAACGAGAGAAAAAGAAATAAAAATCACCTACCGAAACTCCTTTGAAAAGGGGTGTTCCAAATCCCTATCCTGCACAGATGTATGCCCGATGCATATTCAAACACTGTGGTCCATTGCATCGCTGGCAAGGTGATGTCAGATGCATTGGTACTCGGCGCGCAGCTTGAGAAGACAACCATCGATGCCGATGTCCTTCTCGCCGCCATCAATGAACAGGCACTCACATAAGGTCTTATGTAATTGACAAAGAGCAAAAGGTCATATGTACGCGCTCCTGGCAATGACAACATCGTACTTATCCTGCATAAGAGTCACCCATTTTTCTATATCTGATCGATTTCATCCCATGCTTCATCAACCGGTTGAACACGTCCATTCTCCATATCATCAATCGCTTCATCTAGTTTTTCGAGGAGAATGTCCATGGCATCATCAATCGAATAGGTTGTCTGCTTTGATTTTACTGCTTCTGCTGCAACCATACCATCACCGCCTTTCATGATTCAAGTATAGCACTTTTCAGAAAAAATGCAAGCGGAATCTAAGTGGGCAGCTTTCGCCACCCACTCGGTTCCCTCACTCGCTGAGAGAATTGCATCGATGCATCCATCCGTTCACCGTAAAGCGCTCATACACTCAGCTCATACAATTCATCAGGACAAATATCCTGACCATCCGGCCATACAACAGTGTACCCATCAGTCCGTACTTTGCAAAAATAATCTGCATTTCCAAGCATACCAAACCATGAGCCCTGGATATATGGCTTAACATCAAATCTCTTTGTTTCACCATTATCAAACGTCACACTGATGACAGAGTTATCCTCCGGTATTACCTGAACCGCTGTGGGTCTTAACATACACCATCACCTCATCTCAAAGGATCAATCTTAAAGAATCCTTCACCTTCACTCAGCATTTTCCAATTAGCTTTGAGCTCATCCTCATGTATTGCCATCCAACCTTCAAGCATTTTCAACTGCTTTCCCGGAAAGGATCCCTCCAATATCTCGCCATCTAAGGCAACAACGATTTCATATTCCCCATACAACGCATGAATATGCGGTTTGTTGTGTTTTCCACCCTTCTCACTTTGCATACGAACAATGATTCCAAAAAACATCGATATTGCTGGCACGCTGATCCCTCCTTCGTTGTAGAATAGATGCGTTGACAATGCATTTTCATATAGGATTATAGCACGTTTCCGAGTAAAAATCCATAGAAAAAACGAAAAAAATCTCCCATTTTCATGGAATTTCTTGTCTTCTCGCTGCATGACTGGACCGCCACCTACTTGTTCACCGCGTCGATCAGCATCCGTACATATTCGGGATGCATCAACTCCGTCGCTGTCGCTTTATTGAATTTTACCATGTTTCTCCGTTTTCCATACATGCCGCACTTTTCTCTGAGTATATGTGATTTCTTTTTGTTTTGACCGGCCTTCTTATCCTTAGCCAGCTGTTTCCCACGAGAAGACGGATCCGACGCTCGATTCGATACACCTCCGGTCACCTTCTTCTGCACCCTGGATTTCTGCTGAGCCAACGATTTTCTGCGATTAATGTTGAAAACTCTTTTACCGGCAGAACCCATCGCCATCAGAATCTCCTCGGACTCTCGCAGTTCTTCACCGCCCTCCACGTGATTGTTGACGGCTTCCATCCCTGTCCGTGCAACCGTATGAAGCACTTTACCAGACTTTCCAAGTTTTGTACCGGATACAGCCCGACTCTCAATCGAGTCGCTGGAGGAACCCGCCTCCTCCTGAACACGCGGCTGGTTTTCAGGCATAAAAAAACGGCCAGATGCACTTGTCATCTCGCCGCTCCGATCTGTCTGCGTCGCTCCCGGTGAGAAACTACCCACCGATGAACCCGTCCGCTTATTCTGTTTATTCGCCATGTGGAGCACTTTCTTCCGTTGCTCCACGGTTCGTAAAGCCATCTACAATCACCTCCATCAAAAAAGACACCCGAGAGTGTCTTTTTCTTATTCATCAGAACGCACCAATTCAACGTCCCTTTCAATCTTCAGATGATACTACTTAGGCGCGAACGCAAGTTCTGCCATCATCACTTGTACGCAAAAACTGATCAACTGGCATGTCATTCCTTATAAGGTAGAGCCTAAAACTCTCAATAGCTCTCTGAGGCGCCGCATCAGTGAGTTCAAAGCAATCTCTCTCATGATTGATTGTAAACCAGTCATCATTCCTCATCCAATACATCGATTCATCATAAGCTTTCATAATGATTCACCTGCCTTCCCTATATCGATACATCTCTGGACAAATGCATCCGCTATACCATTTCCAACCTTGCTGTAATATCCGGAAAAACACTCAGATATTATCTCTCTACCATCATTGTAGGCAGCAGAATAGATTGATAACTCTTTTTCCAAACGATAAAAAAGAGCAGCCTTGGAACTCATATCCAGTAGCTCCATCATTATCGACATCGGATCTAATCGATAGTTGTTAGCAACTACATGACCAGCCTCATGTCTTGCAACTGCTCTCCAATCAGTCTTTGCCACAAAGTCCCCTTCACTGACACCGGTATTATATGCTTCTTTCAACTTATCTATATCGGAAAAATAGAACGCATTCAAGTGTATCACATGACCGCTATCCGTTGTGGCAAAATCGTCATCCTTCATCCCATAGTCAAACTCAAGAACTACGCCTATTCGCTCATCAAGGATTACTGGGAAATCATTGCCTATCTCGTTGATATCGTCTATCACGGTCTTTATCACGGATGTATCTCCGACAAAGCTCCTAAATCCGGACAATCGAATAGAACGATCATTTGCATACTCACGGAGATCCTGATATTGTTCTTCAGAGATCGGCATACCGTATTCTGCCACCTGTGCTTTGTATGTGGATGCCATCGCCTGCCTGTCAACCACCGGCAAATCATTATTTACAAGATATCGCTGAAAACTCTCAACTGCCCTTTCCGGTGCTTCAGGTGTAAGCTCAATACAGTTTTTTTCATAATTCACTCTGTACCAACTATCATTTTCCAGCCAATACATTGACTCATCATATCGCTTCATGGCACCACTCCATACTTGATGTTCATCTGCGCCGGCACGGACACGCAAATCTGTTTTATGCTAAATAGTTGGCTTTCTTGCCATTATAATACACCCAAACGCCGAAAAAGTCTATACATATTTTGAAAAAAGTCGGATTTTTCATGGGTTCTACGACTTTATTAACCATCCGCTGTCGGACGACTCGGCTCCTGCGAATGCGCCGGACGATCGAATGGCAGATTTCCGCCCATCAAGACGGCTATCAGACACCTTCACCTTCTGAATCATCTCCGACACATACCCGTCCGCCTGCATCGTATCTGCTTGCCTCGTACTCGCCTGCTTCTTTGCGGCTCGTTCGGGTGGGGAGTTCTTGACGAACTCAAGTTGGGCTTCGGTGACACCGATCGTCTGCTGCATCCGTCTGGAATCGATATCGGATTGCTTCAGGATGACGATAAACTCACTGTTGGATATGAGCGTTGCCGCCACATCATTCTGCAGGAGGTCGGATACGTTCCGACTGATACCGGTGCAGAGTCCGCCTTGCTTCCTGCCCTCCCGAGGTTTTATACCAAGGGTAAGGTATAATTGATTTATGTCTCCTCCGCAAAACATCGTGTTTATGCGGTTTGTACGACACAAAATATTGATTATTTATGCATTTTTCCCTTGACTTTTTCTACAATCCTTGGTATAATTATACCAAGGAGGGGATGCTTATGCAGATAGAGATCAATGCGCCATGGATCGCCGAAAAGGTTCGGTGCCAAAACGACTATGTTTATATTGATAAACCCTTTTGGAATCCGGAAAAGCAACGGCCGGATCATAAGCGGGATTATATCGGCAAATACGTCGATGGTGTATTTAAGCCAAACAAGAAGTTCTTTGCTCT
>JAFYBS010000011.1 GCA_017540125.1 Eubacterium sp. | reverse complement strand
TGTTCGCATGCTTCGGCAGATGAACCCAGTCCGACTTGTCACTGTAGTCCGGAGCACGACCCTTTTTCCCTTTGGGTGCCAGCTGCCTGTCGGGTTCCACATAGACCTTCAGATAGTACAAAAAACTGCTTTTCCCGGTCTGCTCATCTCCCTCCAACTCCAGCAAAACCGAAACATCCGTCTCCTCATAGGGATCCACACCCGTTACTTTGAACGCTGTCTTCCCTTTCTTTTTCACCCGGGCGATGGCACTGTCCTCCGACACTACGTTCAACGTCAGGATCCGGCTTGTATCGACATTCTGTATCTCCACAACTTTCGAATGATCCACCATGACCGTAATCGATGTGTCGGCAAGTGAAGGTTTGTTCTCCACCCCGGATGTCCCCTTGACCGGTACTCCGCAAGCGGAAAGCACGAAGACAAGCGCGAGAAATATCGATATTGTTTTTATTTTTGACATTCTTTTCCTCCATGCTGAGCACTTTTCCATGTGTGTCTCCGTTATACCAACGTCTGTTCTGCCAACTCAGGCAGGTTATCTCCGTCGCCGCCTCCGGAAATCATCCGGTTTCATAATTCCGACTCCAAATACTCTTTGACAACCTCATCAATTCTTGCCTCAGGCATATCATACGGATAAGCCTCGATCTCCTCCATGATACCGATCCTGGCATATCGCTCGTTATCGATGGCATTGACGATGATATAGGGATCCTCTCCCTCGTCAAACACCAGGGTTCCGATCCGGAAAAACTTATCCTGATATTCGTAAATCGAACGCATACCGAATTTTTCACGGTTCTCAACATCAAAATCATCCCTCATTACGGCACCGTGGGCAAGCATCCTCTCTTCAAACAGGTTCATGTTGTGCTCGAGAGTGTTTTTCACCATTTCCGCGCGTCTTTGCTTCTTGGATGAAATCTGTTTTCTGGCCGCCTCATTGATGTCACTCCGGCTTTTTTTGTACTTGCTTATCAGTTCATAGATGTCACGTGCCAGAAAAACACTCGAAGAGATGATCGCGATGATCCCGACAATTTCCAACGCCGTTCTTTTTTTTCCTGTATTTTCCCCTGATTTTTTCACGTTTCCCTCCATTTCCGGTTTCCCGCTGTTTCCGATTCTCCTTCGAATCAGGATTTGGGATTAACGATAGATACCCGAACCTTCGGAACTCTGGCCTTCAAAGCCGCTGCCCATCGATGATGCCCGTTCAAAATGATATACTGGTTGTTGTACTCCATTTTCTGTATCAGGATCGGCTCCTCAAAAATCGGAAGATTCCGTTCCATCCTCATCCTGGCATCCCGAACGTACTGCTCGATAATCCGGTCGCTCGGTCCGATATTCGCGTAGGTAAACTCATCATCGGGGTTCGGATGCAACTCGTTCGGATCGATCTTTTTGACCGTGAACCTCTCGATGATCCCCGCCCGGACTGCCTCACGGCGATCCCGGTACCGGCTGATATCCTCCTGCATGCGCTTCATAAGAGGATTACTAATGATCATAACAATCCCCCCTATCGACCGGCCTGCTTTTCCTCGAGGTTTCGCACTCTGCGGGCCTCGGCCAATACTTTGTCCGCCCATTCGTCATCCGGTTCATAAACCTGCATTGCGCGAAATCCATACATCGGCGCATTTTTCACGACCCCATCCTCATCATCCACATGAAGAGAGATTCGATAAAAATTCGGCATTTTCTGCGGCATCGGTTGCGTACGTTTGCCCTGCACCTCTTCCCGGTGGCGTGTTCCGTTGACGATATCATCAAATCTCACGCCGTAATGCCGGAAAAGCGATCGAATATATACGGTTGTGCGGAAGGATGAGGTATATACCCAAACCTCAAATCCGTCCTCCTGAAGCGTATGTATCAGATCCACCGTTCCTTTGCGCAGCCGTTCCGGATACAACTTGTTGTAAGGAAAGCGCAAAGCCGGCTCTGTTTCATAGGTATCCGGTCTGACAAACAGAACCTCATCCAAATCGAACGATATTCTCATTTTTATCCTCCATCATGATTTTCCCTTGTTTTTGAAAATACATATTCGAAGTCCGGATGACCCGGTTATTCCAATACCAAAGTCAATGAATTGGTAAAGTCATCCTCAGCTATGGCTTCATAAGTTATATCACTGGTCATCCCCTTCAAAAGTGACAGGGACAGCTCGTCTCCGCTCTCAAAGATATTCTGCTGCGATCCGTTGTAGTACACCGTCATCGTCACCTGCTCCTCCGTCTCGGAGTATTCGATCACCACCTGAATACGCGGTGATTCCAACGCGGGTATCAGTATCTGATTCACCAGCTCCTCAAACACAAGCTGGACACGGTTCGCTTCCTTGGACGGAATCTGCGTCTTGTTGCAGTAATGCTCGATTTTCCCGACCATACCCGGGAAATCGTAATCGCTGCTTTCGATGTTCAGTTCCAGCACCTTCAAACGATGAACAAACCGGCGGGTGTTCTCCCTCTGCGGATCGTCAAAAATCTGATCCGGCGTGCCATCCTCGTATATCCCACCCTCGTCCATATAGAAAACGCGGTTGCATATCGCGCGGGCAAATGCCATCTCGTGGGTAACGATCATCATCGTCTTGCCTGTCCCCGCCAGATCCCGTATGACCGCCTGCACCTCGCCGACCATCGTGGGGTCCAGGGCGCTGGTAGGCTCGTCCAGCAGGATCACATCCGGGTCCATGGCCAGTGTACGGGCAATTGCGATACGCTGCTTCTGTCCGCCCGACAACTCATCCGGGTAGCTCATCGCCTTCTCTGCCAGTCCCACCGTCCGGAGCAGACGCATCCCCTCGTCATAGGCCTCCTGCTTGGATTTGCCCAGCAAATCCATCGGCGCCATCATGATATTCTCGATCACCGTCTTGTGTCCGAAAAGGTTGAAAGACTGAAATACCATTCCCATCTTCTGTCGAACCTTATTGATATCGCACTTCGGATCCGTGATTTCCTCATCATCCACCAGGATTTTTCCCGATGTGGGTTTCTCCAACTGATTGATGCATCGCAGCAACGTGCTTTTGCCGGCACCGGAGGGACCGATCACGGAGATCACATCGCCGTCGTTGATGACGACATTTACATCCTTCAGAGGTGTGACTCCCGCGTATTCTTTCTTGAGATGTTCGATCTTAATCATCGGTCTTCACCCCCTTCAGAATCTTCTCCCGGCTGCGACGCTTCGGGTCGATGTTTGCGTGGATCCGGCTGACAGCGAAACCGAGCAGCCCCTCCAGCAGGAAATAGATGATCGTCAGCGCGATCAGCGGGAAAAATGCTTCGTAGGTCCGGCTTCGTACGATATCACCGATTTTGGTAAGGTCCTGCACGGCGATGTAACCCACGACGGCGGTTGCCTTGATGAGATTTACGATCTCGCCCCTGTAGGCAGGCATCACATGAGGCAATGCCTGAGGGAATATGATCCGGAAAAATGTCTGCCGGTTGGAATACCCCAGTGCGTAAGCCGCTTCATACTGGCCACGGTCCACAGCACCGACACCCATCTTCAGGAGGCCGAACACCGACGTTCCGAAGGTCAGCGTAAAACCGATCACAGCAACTATTACACCGTCGATTGAGGTATTCCCGAATACGATGTAATACAAAACCATCAACAGCACCACCATCGGCATGCCTCGTATCACCCACATACAGAAACGTGTGATGCCGTTCGCCACGGGGTTACCCCGACGGCAAAGCAAAAATATGCCAAAGCCCAGTATCGTCCCGAAAAGAGCAGACAACAGCGTGATGACAAGTGTCGTGATGATACCGCTTACATACATCTTCCAGCGTTCCTCACGGATAAAGGTCTTGTAGAAGCTGTCCCAGATGCCGCCTGACTCCGCGTCTCCCGACTGTACCCCCCGGACAATCAGGACAAAAGCCGCCGGATAGTACTCGACAAAGTCGACCGATTCCTTACGTTCATCCGTAACGATGATGGAGCCTGCGCCCATAAGCGCTTTCCCCGACTGCACATAGGCCATGATAGCAGAAAACTCCATACCGACAAACTCGACATGAACATCCAACTTTTTTGCCATCATCAGGATAACCTCAAGGTCAAACCCCTTCAGCTCACCGTTTTCTCCGGCATAGCTCATCGGTTCCAGTGTATCGCATGCGGCAACCTGAACCGTTCCGCCGCTTCCCGCCCAGTCCTGCTCGGGCATCACCTTCACGCTCTCGTCCGCACCGGTCCATTTTTCCCAGGCTTTTTTCAGCTCCTCCTCCGGGATCGATTCAAACGCGGACTGCCAGGTATCCCGGTTTTTATCCCCCTTCGCAAAGGCAATGCCGAAAACACTGTCCTGCAGGTCCTCCGGAAACATGGCGAGTTCAGGATTGCGGTTGACTGCCAGCTGCGAAACCGCATTGTTCAGCAGGATGGCATCCGTCTTATCATTTCTCAGTACCAGCAGCATATCCGCCATATTGGCAAAATAAGAAAACTCTCCCACATTCGGCACCTTGCTGCTCACCAGCTCCTCAAACGGTGCACCGTTCAGCATGGACACCCGCTTCCCACTCAGCTCGGAAAAGGTTTGGAATTCGGGCGTCACCGACGTCTCCGAATTCTCCTCGGCGGCACGGGCACTGACCACTCCCGTAGCGGCCAGGATCACCAATAAAAGTATTGCAACCCATCGTTTCTTCAACATGGCTTCTCCCCTCTTTTTGCTAAACTGTTTGTATCAATTGTCTTCCTAAACACAAAAAATCGATCATACAAATACTCGGTCACAAGATTTGCGGCCATGTTCAAAATTGTCACAAGTATATCGTTCCAACCGAGGTCCTCCGCCAGAAAGTTCCCCAATTTTCAACCATTCTTTCCTCCAGAATTTAATTCCCTAAAGCTCGAAGCATTCGCCTTATAAAGCTTTTTAAACACCTTGTAGTTGCAATCATACACATCCCTGTTTCCCGGATCGGGAGTATAAGTATCCGTCACTTCGACCAGCTGACGCGAAAGCTCCAGCACATCAGCTTTCCTTATACCTGCCGCTACCACAAGCGCGGTTCCGATGGCTCCCACCTCCTGTGAGTGGTTGACGGTCTCTATCGTACGACCGGTGATATCCGCCAGCATCTGACAGGTTACAGGCGATAACGCTCCCCCTCCGACGAACCGAATCGGATCCGAGGTTTTTACCTTTTTTCCCGAGCACTCCAACAGCCATCGCAGATGATAGCAAATCCCTTCCAGCACGGCCCGGATCATATCTCTCTTGCCGGTTTCGACTCTTATGTTAAAAAAAATCCCCGCCGCGTCGGAATCCTCAAACGGACATCGGTTGCCGTGAAGCCACGGCGTAAAGATCACGCCGTTGGCACCGGGAGGAACTTTGGTTACCTCCTCTGAGAGATAATCATAAAGGCTTATAACCTTACTCTCAATATCATCGGCAATGGTGGATTGACCCAGATATAATCCCACTTCATCCAAGGCTAGATGCTTCATCACCCATTCAAAGCACTTCCCGGCCGTTTCCAGTTCCGCATAGTAATTAAAATATCCGTGCTTTGCGGACAGGACACCGGTTATCATAGCATTGATATCCACCGTTTGATGATCCATGAATGTCGATACCCATCCTGAGGTACCCACATAAATATGTGTATCTCCCGGTCTCGTACAACCGGCACCGATATTTACAAAGGTGGTATCACCACCACCACCGAACACAGGTATTCCTTCTATCAGTCCGAGATCCTGTGCCGCTTTTTCCGTCAGTCCTCCAACCATCTCGGTACAATCGATGATCTCCGGCATATGCTCCGGATGTACCTTATACATTTTCAGCAGGCCCTGATTCCAGCCTTCCTTTCCTTTTCGTGTATCATAGAGAAATGTGGCGAAAGCAGTGCCCGGCGTCCTTATGATCCTGCCGGTGCAACGTGCCACCAGATATTCACTTATATCCAACCACTTATATGTTTTTCGGAAGACCTCCGGTTCATGTTTCTCCACCCACTTGTACTTCCAGACCGGATCCTTGGCACTGGTAGAGGCGGCATAGTTTACTCTGAGATTCCGCAACAGCTTGTACAAACTGCAGCCGGATACCTTCACGATACCACGCCCCGTACACTCCTTATATTCCCTGAATCCCTTTTGATCCAGATAGTTCATCGCCGGTCTGACGGGCTTCGCGTACTTATCCACAAGGACCGTCCCCTGCATCTGCGTGCAGAATGCCATTCCCTCGATCTCCGCAGGTGTGACATCGGACTTAACAAATAGTTCCTTTGTCGTGGAACAAATCGCCGCCCACCATTCCTCCGTATCCTGCTCCGCCCCTCCATCATCGGAGATATATAGATTGTATTCGGCCGTGGCACTCGCCACGATCTGAATATCCGAATCAATCGTGAACAAGCAGGTTTTGACCGAGCTGGTTCCGAAGTCATAAATTATGATATACATAGATCCACCCTATTCTTCCAAGTGTACACTCCATCCGGTGTCGATCTTCTTTTTCACGGTTTTCATGGTTTCTTCATCCAGTTCCGGCCAGTCAACCACGGTGGTCGCTTTGTCTTTTACCAGATGAGCTTTTTCCGCGCACAGAGCAAGCGGTGTATCCGCCAGCGAATCGGAATAAAAGTTATCAATCTCCGGAAAACCCTTATCAATGATGTACTTTGCTTTTTCCTTGGCATACATCAGATTGTTCAAAAAAATACCGAATTCACGATCATATTCCGTCGCCACATAGTTGACTCCGAGCCGCTTCGCAATCGGTCCGATGATGCAGTCCGGCGAAGCGCTGATGATCAGATCATCCGGCTTTTTTTGAGCCAGATACCAATCGGAGATCCGGCTCTCATACTTATCCCAGTACCGTTCGATCTGAACATCAAAATCGTCAATCATGGTCAGATAACTGAACATCTTGCGCTGAAGCTGATAATTCGGAATCTTTCCCCGTTTATGTTTGATCAGGGTTCGCATCATTCCCGGAAAAAAAGTAAATCATAACTTCGGGTGACGCTTCATACACCAGAAGGCGAACCCGATGGAACAATCCGAATAGAATATGGTTCCGTCAAAATCATATACATTCATGCCATTTCCTCCTTGCTTGAGAAACGGATCATGTTACGGTTATATCCGGTCGTCACAAGCTTTGAAAGCCAAACACCCCGCGGAAAGCCGCGGGGTATGATTTGACTTCGTCACTGTTTACTCGCAAAAGGAGGTGCAGTTAGTATTGATACTTCTTCCTCTTGACCTTGAAGAAGATAAATGTCATGATCGTTGCCAGTATCTCGGATCCTACGATGGAATACCATACGCCGTAATACGCTGCTTCGTAGCTCGAACCATACATATAGAAGAACAGCACCGGCACGGCGATGATCGTTGCCAGGTTGAACACAAGAGTTCGCGCGATAGAGATGAAGCCTGAAGAGAATCCATCGTTCAAGGCTGTGAACAAACCGGATCCATACGTCGGGATACCCTTGAACAGGAAGGACAGCGTGAATATTCGAAGACCGTCCACGGTGATTTCCAGAAGCTTTTGGTCGCCGTGAGAGAATATTGACGCCAATGGTGTCGCCAGTATCTCGATCAATATGGTAGCCAGAACACTGTACCCGATAACAATTACAAGGCTCTTTTTGTGAAGGTTCTTCAGGGCGTCCGTATCCTTCGCCCCGTAGCTATAGGCAATATACGGCGCGACTCCGACGGCATATCCACTCGCGATCGCACAGCAGATGGTGTTCACATATCCGACTGTACCGAAAGCAGCCACACCCATATCACCGATCATATACAGAAACAGTGAGTTGTAGACGATGTTGATAAAGGATGCGGATACGTTAGTGAAGAACTCGGAAATACCGTTCCCACATGCTGCACCGATATATCTCAGCTTGAACACCACTTTTCCGAGATGTAAGGTACTGCTGTTTTTCGCGAAGAAATAAATCACCGGGAGCAGACCGCCGACAACCAGACCTGCTGCAGTCGCATAGGCAGCTCCCTGAACCGCTTTCATCGGATCCCCTTTTGCCATCACACCGACAAGCAGTGCATCACCGCCGATATTAACAACGCCGGCAGCCAAGGTGTCAGCCAGTCCCAGCTTGGGTTTTCTCGCGCAGGCAAAGAAGCTTTGGAAATAAAACTGCAGCATGAACAACGTAAGTGCCGGGATAACGATGTGCGCGTAAGCCATACAGTACGGCATAGCTTCTTTCGTTGTTCCAAGAGCCCGCAAGATAGGCTCTGTAGCAAACCACAGAACGATGGATGCGATCACGCCTATCGTGATCAGAGTATAGGTCAGCAGCGAGAAGATACCGTTTGCTCTTTCCGAATCTCCCTCACCCTGCACCTTGGATACCAGGGCCGTTCCTCCGGTTCCAAGCATGAATCCGACCGAGGCGATGATCAGAAAGATGGGAGCCACCTGGTTGATCGCAGAGAACGCTGTCGTCCCCCCGACATTGGAAACGAACACACCGTCTACAATAGAATAGAGCGATGAGATCAAAAGCGCGATGATCGTGGGAAGAACCACCACGATCAGCTTGCCCGTGGACAAATTCTTTACGTCAATTGTGTTTTCATTCATTTTCTTCAACTCCTCCTTTTTCACTGTTCAACTCTTCCTTATTCGACTCTTTTTTATTCGACTCTTTTTTATCCGGCTCTTGTTTGTTCAGCATTTTTTTTGATCGGCGGATAAATCCGAGGAATAAATAATACCACACAGCGGTAAACGGAACAGAAATGGCGGTTAATGTTCCGCCGGTGGGACCTGAAATAAATTCCGCAATCAAACTGATTACCGCGCTGAAAATGCACAGGACCACCGTGTATTTGATAACTCGTAATCCCTTGGCATCTACCTCCTCATTGCCCAGTGCCCGGGCCAGCTTACGGAATCCGGTGACGATATAGCATGTGACGGCAAGCTCTGCCAATGTGCCGAGCCCACTCAAAATGCCACTAAACGGATCATCCAAAAACATACCTGCGATCGGCAGCGTGATGCTCAAAATAAGAGCAATTATCGCTAACCGGAATGAACTCTCATCCCTTTTGGCATTGATAACACCCGTAACCGCAATGACAAATCCGACAATACCGAAACAGATGGCTCCCACCAGAATAATTGCCCCCGCGCCTATAACCGCGATGATCGCACCCAATCCAACCTTGGCTGCATCGCTGATGGACGCAAACCATGCAGCAAAGGATGTTGTTCCCTGCATACTGGTCGCAATCTCCTGAATGTTGTTTTGCGCAAAATACACAAACATCATACCAATACTTGAAAAGATTGAGAAAATCATCAGCAGGATTTCTCCCACGAAGATTTCCCGCGAACCGACTGTCGCGTTTGGGTACTTCATAAGCATTCCCCCCCTAATGGTTTGTATGTGTTGCCAAAAAAGCAACCATTGCTATTCTACCACTAAAACGCCGTTATTTCAAGAAAAATTTTCAAAATTGCACATTTTTTTGTGACATATGCTTGTTTTTTTCACAATCCTGCTATAAAATGAATTATACCGCAAGACCATCTCGTGACTGTACTTGTCAAGAAAAGTGGACATAGCTTGACAACATCCTCTGAACTGATTATCATAAGGATAATGGTCGGTACGAAGCTGTTCTTCTGACATTACATATTATACACCCGCGAAATACCCAAAATCAATCCGTAAAGAGTTCACTATGCGCTTACGATGTACCGTTTACAAAGCACCTCGCTTCATCCGCCACTGGCGGCGCTTCGGTGCTTTTGCCCGCGCCGTACGCGGCGCTCGGGAAATCCTCTTTTCTCCATGAAAAAAGAGGCCTCTTCGAGACCTCTTTTTTCACGGAGAAGGAGGGATTTG
>JAFYBS010000066.1 GCA_017540125.1 Eubacterium sp. | reverse complement strand
TCAGCGTGCCGACTGCCTCCGGTGTCCCGTCGAGGAATGTCATTCCGAGCGAGATCGCAGTAGCCTCTGTGGCGCCGGCTTTCGTCGTCCCGGATACAATCTTCGGGCTGCCGTCCGGATGACAGGGGACCTTCACTTGGTCCCCGCCGGCGGTTCCGTGTCCCGCGTTGATACAGATGACTTTGTGCTTGGCATCCTTCGCCGTAACCCGGTACAGCGTGGCCGTCCCACTTGTTATTTTCGCGCAGTCCGCATATGTCCAGGATGGATCAAAGGATATTTTTTCCGACTTATAGACACGGTTTTTTACGGTAACCTTGCAGGATACTTTCTTCCCGGACAGCGTAGCAGTGATTTTGGCGCTGCCTTTTTTTACAGCTGTAACGGTAGCTGTGGAGTGGTTCTTTTTATTTACCGTGACAGTAGCTACCTTCTTATTCGAGGTAGTCCATTTGACCTTCGCCTGATCCTTTACGGAGACATTTTTCAGGGAAAGCGTCTCGGTTTCCTTCACCTGCAGAGACACCGTCGATTTGTTGACGGTTATGTTTTTCGATTTTTTCGCCTCTGTTTCCGACACCGGTCCGAAGGTCAAAACCAGAGAGAGCATCACCACGAGGGCAACGATTCGGTTTGCTTTTCCTTTCAACAATTCCATCACTTTCTCATCCATGTTTTTTTTGTCCATTTTCCCCTTCCTTTCTAATGGTCTCCGACTTCGCTGTGCGCACATCCATGTGCGCACAATTCGTGCTCGTCAGAGCCCTTAACGACATCCTGTCTGTCGTTTGTACCTGCCATCATCACTTTCAATCTTGATAGGCTTCGATATCTTCAAAGAAAAGCGGCAGTTTCTCTTTGAACTCCGCCAGAGCGATGTTGGCCACTTCCCGCATCTGAGGATGCGCTGCCTTCTCCGTGCGCAGACGGAAGAAGTTGCGCCAGCTGCGGAGATTCATGGTAATGACGATTTCGGTTTTCAGTGAGTTCGGCAGAACGGAGCGGGCTTCCTGAGCGGTTGCTCCGGCCTCCAGCATTTCGAAGTACGCTTTTTCAGCCTCCTTCATGGAGCGTTCCCAGATTTCGTATTTTTTCTTATCTTCTTCCTTGTTCAGATCATATTCGAAACCGCTGGCGAGATCGATCACTGTGATCTCATTTCCGAATTTGTCACTGGTATAGTTGCAGTATCTGGTGCTTTCCTGAGAATAGCTGGCAATCCGATGGCGCACAATCTCATGTGTTACACCCCGGTCGCAGGTAAACCGCACTGTCACGGCCTCGTGCTCAATCACGGACTCGTGTCCGCGCCGCAGGATGTTTCCGATGAAACGTTCCGCTGTCCCATCCGCGATATTCTCCTCGGACTTGTAGCAAACCCGTCCGATCTTTTCTATTTTTCGGATGATCTTCTCATAATCATCCATGTCGATGATTTCCACACTTGGTTTGATAACTTTCATGGCCGTCGTCCTTTCTGACATTCAGCAATCCTTCTGTTTTCGTATCCGAACCTCATTATCACATATACCGAAAAAAAGTCACAAGCTTTCCAGCATATCCTGAACGATCTTCGCGCAGCGGGTTGCCGTCGCTGCTTCGAATTCCTTGAAATCAACAGCTTCCGATTCGTCAGCCTTGTCTGATATGGCACGGATGATCACAAAAGGCGTATGATTCAGATAACATACCTGTGCTATGGCGCCCCCTTCCATCTCACAGCACAGACCGCCGAACTCGGATATGATCCTGTCCTTCTGTTCCTTCGAGGAGATAAACTGGTCGCCGGAGCACACTCTTCCTTCAAATACATCTATTTCCGGCGCGGATCTACGGATTGAGTCCACGGCAATCTTACGCATGGTTTCATCTGCCTCAAAAGCAATTTTCTCCGTATAGGGTATTTCTCCCTTTTTAAATCCTATGGGAGTCACATCAAAATCATGCTGAACTGCCTCTACGGAGACTACAATATCTCCGATATTTATCCGGTTATCCAGAGAACCGGCCACGCCGGAATTGATGATTCCTTCACATTGGAAGTGGTGGATCAGGGTGTTCGCGCAGACTCCCGCGTTTACTTTTCCCATACCGCACTTGACGATCACCACATAATTGTCACCGATCTTCCCCTCACAAAACTCCATCCCCGCGATGGTAGTTGTTTTGGTGACATCCGCTGCCTCCTTTAAGGAATCAACCTCGACATCCATAGCACCGATGATACCTATCTTGTGCTTTTTTTCATCACCGCATCCACTGACAAATACAGCGGATAGAATAACCAGTAAACTGCAAATCAAAATCTGTCGTTTTTTCATTTTTTCACCCATCCTATATCTCCATGCTGGATTATGTTGTTCACATCGTGCTCTTCGCAGTACTTGCCCAGTAACTTCATTATACATAAATGATCCGGCGGATGCAAGGTTTTTTTGAACCGGCCTGTTTTTCCGGATTGAAAAACGGATCAATATGTGATATGCTTAAAAATATTTATAAGTAAGGTGGAATTTCAGCTTTTACATTTGTTTTATCGCGAGGACGGAACCATGAACAGACATCCGGAAGACTACCGAATCATCCGTAGCAGAAGGAAGACCCTATCGATCGAGGTAACGCCGGAGCTTGAGGTCATCGTCCGTGCGCCGCGATGGGTATCCGGGAAGGAGATCCGTTCTTTTGTCGATGAGAAGAAAGAGTGGATACAAAAGACGAAAGCTCGTGTCGCTGCGAGACAGGAGCTTGAGAAAAATGCTCCGGATATCCGGCTGACACAGAAGGAATTAAATGAGCTGATACAGGAGGCAAAAAGGGTCATCCCGGGGCGGGTTGATTTTTATGCAGGACAGATCGGCGTGACCTATGGGCGGATCACCATACGTCATCAGAAAACCCGTTGGGGAAGCTGCTCGGCAAAGGGGAATCTGAATTTCAACTGCCTCCTGATGCTGGCTCCTCCGGAGGTTTTGGACGCCATCGTCGTCCATGAGTTGTGCCACCGGAAGGAGATGAATCATTCCGCCCGTTTTTACCGGGAAGTACACCGCGTATATCCGGAGTATGACCGATGGAATACATGGCTGAAGAAAAACGGCCGCGAACTTCAACGACGGAATCCGATTTAATTTCTTCATGGTGGTCATACTCCGGTAGGATCTTTCATGATTTCTTGTATTCCAGCTCACTGCCGGTGCCATCCGTTAAGAAGAGGGAGCTTCCGACTATCCGATACGGAACTTTCATCCCTTCCGGATTGGTATCTTTCTCAAAGTGGATGGTAAGGTTCTTTCCGTCTGCCTCGTAGGTGAACTTCAGTGTTTCATCCTTAACTGTATAGGTGCCGGTGCCGTCTGCCTTAAATGTGTAAGTAAAGGCAAGGGTGTTTTCCAGCATATAGGTCCAGGAGCCGATCAGCGCTGTATCAGTATTCGATCTCCCTTGGTCACCTTCGCTTTCAAAAATCTTTTTGGTATCGCCAAGTGTCACCTTTCCCGACTCGTCCACACTGACATACACCAGTCCGTAGGACGGTACCTGGTTTGGAGCTACCACTGTCATCTCACATATATAGCAGTATTCGGTTCCTCTCAGTTTCTGGGAAGCAAGTATCGCCAGCGGTTTGTAGTTTACTCCGGTGATGCCATTCAACGCGTCGTTGATATATTTTTCTTCGCCTTTTGCCATAACCGGTGTCTCGGCCTGGTTCCAACCGGATGCATTGCCCGTTCCGTAGGCTTCCATATCCGATTCAAGGATTCCCGATACCGTCGCCTCTCCGAGGAGATTGGCATGGAAATCGACAAGTGCATAGATGGCTTTTCCTCCGGCCATCACCGGTACCTTTTTACAGAACACACGGAAGGTCTGTCCATCCGATTCGTTGACAGCGAGAAGAGCGATGGGCTCAAGCGTGAACTCTTTGGCATAATCGGCGCTCGCTTTCTCGATGATTGCCTTCAGGGCATTGTCGATCTCAGGCGATTCCGCTGTCTTCCAGGATCCGCCGCGATCTGCCCACTCATCGTCATCTACCACGACCTTGCTCGTCAGGGTGATCTTTTTTCCGGTCTTGGTGGTGACGGTTGCCTTGACTTTCGCCTTTCCCAATTTCACACCGGTGATTACTGCTTTGGTCTTATTCTTCTTTTTTACCGTGAACACACCTTCGTTGGTGGATGTCCATGTCGTGTCCTTGATTGCTGTTCCGTTTTTCAGGATATTGATTGTCTCGCTCTCCCCTTCTACCAGATAGTAGGCTTTCATCCGGAGAGAAGGTTTCTTCTTTGCCGCAGCTGCCGGCTGTACCATAGTAACGCTGAGAGCAACTGCCAATACAGTAACCATAGATTTTTTAATGATGGAAAGATTTGATTTTCTCATAGTAGTGTCCCCCTTACGTTTTTTTGGAAACACAGACCGGCCACGTCGGTGTTTCGATGTTTTGTTGTCTAATGGTCTCCGACTTCGCTGTGCGCACATCCATGTGCGCACAATTCGTGCTCGTCAGAGCCCTTAACGACATCCTGTCTATGGTCGGAATATAACACATACCGCAAAGTATTGCAATAGATTTTGCCTGAACGGTAGATATAGAGGAACGAACGGTCTCCGACTTCGCTGTGCGCACATCCGTGTGCGCACAATTCGCGCTCGTCAGAGCCCTTAACGACATCCTGTCTACGGTCTCCTCTACGGTAAAAACTCTTGCAGAACCGCGATATTTCTGATATAATTTCATATAAATCATTAATTACAATCTCAGAATGGAGACAGATCATGAGCCTGACTGTAAAGAAAAAAGACGATGGTGATACCCGTACCATACTGCCCAAAGGTATTCTGGATATTCATACTTCACCGATGCTTGAAAAAGAACTCGAGGATCTTAACGGTGTAAAAATCCTGGTTTTTGACATGACTTCGCTGGAGATGATTGCATCAGCGGGATTTCGTGTACTTATCGCCGCGCATAAGAAGATGAAAAAAAACGGCGGATCGATGAAGCTGATCCATGTCAATGCTGAAATCATGAAGGTATGCCGATACACCGGATTTGCCGATGTGATGGATATCACCGCTGATTAAACTGCCATACCAGGTCTGCTGATACCACCATGAATATAAGCGGCAGTTTAATCAGGCCTCCGGCGGATGCCACGGGAGCAGCAGTGGAAGGGCGCAGAGCGCCCGCTGCTCCCGGGCAGTCTGCCTGCAAGCAGGCAGACTTATACAGTAAAATGGATCAACGGACACCGGCTACTCTGTCTCATAATCCAGCACATGGAAGAAGAAATCCTCCTTCTGTTTCGAATCGATCACTCTTACCGGCTTCAGCTGGTTCGGCGATACTCCCCTCAGGATCAACAAATCCCGGTAGAACATATAGGCTTCCTGCTGCGTGATACAAAGCCGGGTACGTCCGAGCGTGCCCGATTCGATCTTCGCGCCGAAGGAAGGATTGGCTTCACCGAGACGCTTCTCGATGATATCTCTGTACGTGGGAATCCGGTCCGGATCAATCTCCTCATCCGGTTCGATCAGGACCACATAGCGGCCCGGTGAGCTTTCCGTATCCGCATAAACACTGTAATCACGTACAAAAAGACCGGTATCCTCGGTGAACCGGTCGATAGCCCAACGAAGTGCTTCTTCGTTTGTTTTCTCTCCCGCGATGGAAACCATCTGGTTTTTGCGATAGAGAAATGCGATCATCGGCGCTTTGTTATAAAAGCCGGTGACCCTGACCACATCCCCGATCCGGTATCGGTAGAATCCGGAAAGGTTGGTCAGCACAATCTCATAATCCTTACCCACTTCGATCTCGTCAATCGTAAGCGTTTCCTCTCCGTCCGAGTCCGCGGGGATGAATTCGTAGAAGCCGCTGTCCGGGATGAGTACGAAGGACTCGTCGCCCGTTCGTCTGGCGACCGCCATCATCGCCTCGGAAGCAGCATAATTCATGTAGCTGAAGGGAATATTTTTCCCGGTATACTGGCGCATCTTTTGTGTATACTGTAAAAATCCTCCCGTACCGACGGCTCCGACCCACTGAAAATCCGGCCAGATCCTGGGTAGGATTTCTTCAAAACCTTTTTCAAATTCTTTTCTGAGTTCATCCGCTCTCCCCGGGTTGGGACGAAGCGATGTCTCGAACCGGTCACGGAGTTCGTCGGGAAGCATGACCTCATCACCGATTACGCCGGCTTCGATATCATCACACATGGATTCCCAGTTGTCGGAAAGCCATGCCATCAGATCGACAGCGGCAGTCATGAAGGGAGACGCGATCCCAATCACCCGTTTTTGCTCCAACGCAAACCGGAGCTTCAGGTATTTCATATCCATGTCCGATTCCGGAAACATGATCTCCGCCGGAGAGGTCATGATCTTCCCCAGCATATCGGCCATAGGGCGGAGGAGCGTACCCGAGATCACACCCTTCGGAATACCGTTTTCCGTCATCATCGGAACGGACTCAAGCGTGTTCAAAACATAGCCATCCTTAAAGGATTTGCCTGTAGTATTACGGTAATATTCATCCATCACACCGAAAAAGAATGCCGTTGCATACTGATCATAGTTATCCAGTGTTGCCTGTGAAACAGGGATGAGCTTTGGGTTTCCGGCGCTACCGGAGCTTACCGCGTAATGTCGTATCGGTGAAGTGGTGATCAGATTTTCTTCATTTTCAGTGATCATCTTCTCAATATAGGGTGCATAATCATCGTATATTGAGAAGGGAACATTTTTCTTAAAATCGTCTATGGTTTTTATCTTGTCGAAGTGATATTTTTTCCCGTACTCGGTATCGGCATTATTTTTGATCAGATTAAGAAGTGTACTCTCGCTGAAGGATACGGCGCTCCGGCTCAGGGTGTCCAGATGCTTCAGCGCGCCCGCTCCTTTTTTCTTCATGACATCGCAAAAGATATGATTCGTGATACCTTTTACCTTCAGGTTCTTCCCGGAAAGAGAGCCTTTCCCTGACAGGGTTTCCTTTATAAGTGGGATATACCGTCTCGATGCCCAGCTCTCCGAACCGTCCGAGAACTCGAGCCGCAAGGTACCGGGATCCGGAGAATCATACGTCACGACCCTCGACAGATTCACAATCTCAAACCGCGAGATGCGAAGAAAGGCAGTTTCGTTCAGCGTATCGAGCATGTTTTGCATCGATTGTCTGGCGCGATACTCTCCGTCCACCGTGCGGATGCGGACATTTTTAGCGTCGGAGGTGATGGTCAGAATATCGTTTTCCTCTATGACACAACTCCGGTCGTACTCATCGATAACAGTAAGCGACTGCGACCTTTCCGGCCGGATCCGCCTGGTGATCGCTTCAACCTCAGCATCCTTCTCGCTGGCGCGTACAAGTACGTCGATATAGTCAATACTTTCTTCGCGAAATCTTAATCTTATTTTTTTCATAATCACCTCGGCTGTGCTTACTGTCTGATAAACACCACTTTCTGACCGGTTATGTCTTTATATATAAACTTATTACCTTTAATTTTATACTTAAGTTTCATGTCCGTATCCGCATTTTCAAATCTTATCGAAACGACTTTCCCGTTATCACGATATGTGAGCTTCTGTGCCTGTCCGGCCAAAGAATAGGATCCGGTTCCGTTTTTCTTGAACTTATAAATGGCGACCAGGACAGTATCATCAAGCTTATATTCACATTTCCATGTGCCGATCAGCTTTGACTTCTTCTTCGCCTGACCAACCTGTGTGTTAGCGATGCCCGCGATACCAAGTAATAAAACTGCACCTAAAACCATGGCCAAAACTCTTTTGCTTATTCTTTTCATAGTTTTCCCTCCATTCCGAGCCCCTTGGCTCAATATGATTTCCGTTCTTGTTCCGCACATTGACGTTTTCCGTTCCTCCATGCAACCTTTTTCAGATTGTTTTTTTGTTCATAGATGCACTATATCACAACCCGGTATATATTGCAACCGATTTTGCCCGAACGGTAGATATAGGGGAATGAACGGTCTCCGACTTCGCTGTGCGCACATCCGTGTGCGCACAATTCGTGCTCGGCAGAGCCCTTTGACGACATCCTGTCTACGCGGCCGTCTACGGTAATAATTCTTGCAGAAGGTCTGTTTTTCTGGTATAATTTCGTATGGATCGTTAATCACATTTTCAAAACGGAGATCCGTTATGAGCCTGACTGTAAAGAAAACAACACCGAAAAAACTCCACAGCATAACTCATCTGGCGATCCGCGCCATCCTCGTCGCGGTGATTTTTGTGTTGCTTTTGGGGGGATTTTTCTGCTACATGAGCTATCGGATGTCCGTTGAGCGCTCAAAAAATATGGTTCAAAACGGCGTGGAAGATGTATATCAGTCTATGAATGACAATTTAAAGGATTTTCTCACCGGATGGACCAGTTCTTTTGCAGACAATTTTAAAGATGCGGATATCAACAACCGGGAATCGTTGGAAAAATCTATGGATATGATGCAGGGTTTGGCTGATTCGGGCACGGACTATGAACTGTATGTGATCGGAAATGACGGAAAAGTTTATGCTTCCCTTAGAGAGCAATATATCGGGATCGATCTGAGTAAAGATGAACAAACAAAGTTTTTTCTGACAGATTATAATGGAAATGAAGAATGCTATTTGGAGCCGCTTCGATCGTCTGTTGTAAACGCAGACAGCAATACAAAATACATTGATTGTCGGATGAAAAACGGCCAGGGATTTGTTCGGTATGGCATCCCTGAAGAGAATTATCTCTCTTTGATTCGCGGATTTTTGAATGGTGAAGCCGAGCATCGGAGGTTGGGAAATACCGGACACCTGATGATTGTGGATTTGACCGGGATGATTGTGGATAGTTACAGAGGTGAGCATACGGAACAGATGCTCTCCGACGGATGGCCGGCATATGACATTCAGGCAAGGGAGGAAATGGACTGGGAACGAGCTACGATTTTCGATGAAGATGTCCGTGTCTGTGTGCGGTCTGCCGGTGACTGCGTGATCATCGGCTATATCCCGCAGAGTGAGGTTTCGGAAGCAGCTTGGAGCAGCGTGCTCTTTGAGTTAATAAATCTCCTTATCATGGCCTCTTTACTCATCCTTCTGATGATCATATTTTTCCGGAAGCGCGTGATACGTACGATGAGGAAAGTGGTCGGAAGTCTCGGAAAAATCACGGAAGGAGATCTGTCCGAACAGGTCAGCGTATATGATTCCGCGGAGCTCGGGACACTATCGGACGGCATCAATCAGACCGTCGATGCACTGAAGGATATGATTGCCAGAGAGGCAGCGAGGATCGACGAGGAACTGGCCTTCGCGAAGCAGATCCAGATGTCCGCGATGCCGAAGCATCTTCCGGAAGGGGAAGGCTTTTTAGTTCATGCCGGTATGCGGACCGCGAAGGAAGTAGGTGGCGATTTTTTTAACGTTTTTATGACCGGTGACAACACCCTTGTCTTTCTGATTGCCGATGTCTCCGGAAAAGGGATCCCGGCCGCACTATTTATGATGGAAACAAAAGCGATCATAGAAGAACAGGTGGCACAGGGGCTTACGCCCGGGGAAGTTTTTACCAATACCAATAAGTCTCTTTGTATGAAAAATGAAGCCGAGATGTTTGTTACGGCATGGATTGGTTTTCTCGATATAAGATCAGGAAAGCTCACTATGGCAAATGCCGGTCACAATCCCTTTGTTTACATACACGGAGAGGATATGATTTTTGAAGAGAGAAAACCGGGATTTATACTCGGAATGCTGGATGATTTCATCTATGAAGAGGAGGAGATGCAGCTGTCGCCCGGAGACGTTATCTATCTGTATACGGACGGCGTGACCGAGGCACGCGGTGAGACCGGACTGTACGGCGAGGAGAGGATGCTCGAGGTTTTGAAAAATACTCTCATACACCAAGAGTCGGATCTTCCCACTGCGCTTTGTGATGCTGTGAACCGGGATGTGGATACGTACACCGACGGTGACGAGCAGACCGATGATATCACGATGGTCTGTGTGCAATACACCGGGAGTATACATGTCTGACGGCATTAGCTGAAAAAAGTGGGAAGTAACGCCATTCTCGGCGCAACTTCCCACTTTCTTTCAACTGTTAATAATCATCGTTCCAATCCGCTTTGACTTCTTTTTCGCCCTTAATCTTTAATCCGTATTCGCAGCTGTACCTTGACGGTCTTCGGTTTATACTGGGTGTTCCCGGCGGCAGTGATCTTCACTGTCATAAAGTAATTCTTGTCGGGCTTCAGACGTTTTTTGATAGTCACGTCACCGGTCTTTTTATCGATGGTGATCTTGTGAGAGCTGGCAGATACCTTTTCAAAGGTGAGCGTGCCCTTGGCCTTCTCGATGATAAAGGCACGGTTCTTCTTTACAGTGACATCGTGCTTTTTGGCTCCGTAGATCCGTCGCGGGGTAACCTTGATGGGGTTGGCTTTCTTTACCACCGGTGCCTGTGTCGGTGCTACCGTGGGTGCTGTAGTAGGAGCTGCGGTTGGTGCCGCGGTCGGTGCTGCCGTGGGAGCCGCGGTCGGAGTGATCGGTGTTACCCCCTCGATGTCTGCGGAGAGCTCGATACCACCGCCCTTTACAACATCGTAGTAGTAATTGCCTGCGGCGTCCTTCGGAAGTTCTACCTTGTTTGCACCGGAGCCGTTATAAGCCTTCAGGATCTTTTTATCGGACTTGAGGTACAGGCGGTCACCCTGATGAGCTACCTCGAAGGTTTCATCCTTATCGCCATGCTTGTAGGTCTTGGTATCCAGTGCCGAGGTTCCGTCTGCCTTGACAACCCTGAAGTCGTTGGTGACGCCGACCGGATGAACGGTCTTTACGATGTAGTTGACGGTCTTGGCGAAGGTTTCGTTTTCATCGTCGCCGTTAAAAGCATTTGACTTTTCACCCCAAACAAGTTTCCAGAGAGTCAGGGTATATTTCGTCTTTTCCTGCAATCTGACATTTTCAAATCCATGACCTGCCGCTGTGACAGTTCCCGTGACCAGCACATCCGTGTCACTATAATTACTCCAGTTGCTTAACGCTGCAAACCCCTTTGCCTTTGATGTTACATCACCGAATACCTTGTAGGTTCCTCCGTCACCCAGTGACAGAGACCTTCCTCCCGATATAATATTTCCATCCACGGTCACATCGATATCCGCAGTTCCGCCGGAAGTATAAATCCCTGTGGCTCTGAAATCATCACCGGCGGTCACGATCTCCCCTACATTCACAACAGCCTTTCCGTCGGAGCCGCCGGAGATTGAGAGGCCGGCCTCATTATACGCGTTGAGCTTGCCGGCCTTTACATTCATGGTTCCCTCTCTCGATGTGGTGAGTGCCAATGGACAACCGCCTTTTGTCGTGGTGATATCTCCGAAGTTCGCTGTTACATTTCCGCCCTCTGCCGAGCCGTACCACTGGTTCGTAAGGTAATTTGACGTCTCGGATTCCATATTTCCGGCTGTCAGCTCCAGGGAATTCTTTTTACCGATACTCATAGCCGAGATGCCGCCCTTCGACTTGAGATTTCCAAGTGTTACCTTGCCTCCGGCAAAGTCCGCATAAAATGCTCTACCATCGGTTGCCGTGACATCCCCTGTCTTGAGAGTAATGTTTGTACCGCCCATACGGATCGCACTGACATTTCCTTCCTTTGCTGCATCCACATTTCCATTCAGGGTGTAGGTGATCGATTCACCGTTATTCTCGATATACAGGCCGTATTTCTTAGCCACGATATCGGTATTGCGAGTCTCATTGATAACCTCACCCTTATTTGCAATCACACGGACTTCGCCGTCCTCCTTCTCCTCAACCGCTGCTTGAATGACTGTGGCAGGTGTCAACGCCAGGGTAAGCGCTGCAGCCATTACGATGGCCACCGGCTTGCGCAGTTTTCGATTTCTTTTTCGAATTCTTGATTGGTTCATACCGTTCCCTCCGTTCCGAGCCATTTGACTCTATGTGATTTCCATTCCTGTTCCGCGTATTGTCGTCTTCCGTTCCTCTAAACACCCTTTTTCAGATTGTTTTTTGTTCATAGGTGCACTATACCATAGCCCGGCATATATTGCAACCAATTCCGAACGAACGGTTGATATGGAGGAACGAACGGTATAATTGCATTCACCGGAATGGGTGTCCATCATTTCAGAATGCTTCTTCGTCATCACCCATGTACAGGTGGATGGATGCGTTCTCATCGACGGTCATGGTGCCGTTCAGATCCTCATATACATAGATCAGGCTGTACTTGGTTCCAGCGCCGGGGGTGACAGGTGTCCGTTCACAGATAATGCAGTAGTTGATACCTGCGACTACCTGGGTAGCGAGTTTGGCTACAGGTTTCAGATATATGCCGTCAACGGTGTTGACTGCCTCTTCGAATCTTGTAAACTCGTTATCTGCAAAAGACGGATCCTCGCATGCGGTCCAGCCGATACCGTTATCGTAGGTGTATGGTTCAAGCATAGTGGGGTATTCTTTTTCAATCCGAACTTTACCCTCCATGTCCTCGAAGATCTCGAGGATGGTATAGTTTGAGCTTGCTTCGGGGATGATGGTGTTTACCTCGGCAAGTACTTTCCAGGATGTTCCCTCATCGGAAACCATGTAGGCAAGCACTGCGGTCGGGCAGTATGCTTCGGTGTTATCTGACATGTTGATCTCGTCAAAGAGTCTCCGGATTCCTTCGTCTACGGATGGATCTTTTGCAGTGAGCCAGGTGTTTTCTTCAAAAACTTCATAGTCCTCGGTATATTCCGCCTCGTTAGCGACAGTCTCGATGGAAGCCGGTGTGGGATCATTTTTCTGACCGGAAGCAAATGATATGGTTCCGATTGTGAGTGCCAGTGCACAGGTGAGTGTAAGAGTTGCAGCGATTTTAATATTCTTCTTCATAGTGGTTTCCTCCTTTGAATTGGGCGGCTAAGCATTTTTGCTTGCCTGTGTTTGTTTGTTGTATGCACTATAACACGGAGGAATCACCATTTCAACAAATCCGCCATGAGTGGTAGGAATGAGGGAATGAGTGGTAAGAATCAGAAATTCTCAAAAACAAAAAAACTTGCAAAACACTCTGAAAAAGAGGGCTAACCGGCCTTAAACAACTTCATCATCTCATTGGTAAGGCTGATATCGCTCGGCTGGAGCTCGAGGTCATCTAT
>JAFYBS010000065.1 GCA_017540125.1 Eubacterium sp. | reverse complement strand
GTCGAAGGCCACTCTCGGAAGCCCGTATTTGGCGACCTTACGCTGATACGGATAGGTCATATGGCGGACCAGCTCTGTCCGCTTTGTCGGGGCGGATACTCTTTTCCTGCCGCTCTTTTTGTCTCTTGTGAGCTTCTCGCCGTTTGTCTTTGATGCCATGAAGTTCAGCGTCGCGAAGAGAAGTTCCTTTGGGATCTTATCCAGCTGCTTGTACCACCACCGCATAAAAGGATTGCCTGCGTGAAGCTTTCCTACTGCGGAGTATTGGCACTTCCTGACCGTATAGCATGCAGCGTAGTGAAGTCGTCGCATCAGGTAGTTGTCCGGCACCTGGTCATAGATAAAAATATCGACATATATTCCCTTGTGGAACTTCAGATGCTCCTGTCCCGGCTGAATAAACTCTGTGCCGTTCAGGCGAAGCTTTGCGTACCCCCATGGATACTCGGGATCGGTGCGGTATTCCTGAAGGAAGAACCTGTCTGTATTCAGATCCTTCTTACATGCCTTAAAGAACTTTCGATACTCCGGACGGAAAAACACGATATCCGCATCGTCATCCCAGGGGATGAAACCGCCGTGGCGCACTGCGCCGAGAAGCGTACCGCCATCAAGCGAGTACTCGATGCCATTTTTTCGGCAAACTCTGTCAACCTCTCTGATCAGCTCGAGAAGCGTCAACTGGAATTTGCGAAGCTCTTCGCCTTGTAGTATCATAATGCACCCTCCCTGAAGAGACACAATCCGCACATACGTATAGTATATCGGCAGAAAGCACCCTGCACTTTATAGCAGAATAATCATTGATAACTACACCGGACGATCTCCGCCCGACAAATCCGCGTATTTCTGTGCCAGAGACTCCACATTATTCATATAGTTCCTCATCGGATCAATCTCATTTGGCCCTGTATACTTCAATTCAAAACACTTATCCGGGAGAAGTAAAGGCCGATACTCCAATTCAAGATTATCTAACGACAGCATATACATACCGCATATTTCCCACTGCAAATCGATATCAATCTTTCCGTTATTCTTTACAATATCATATGCTTTTCTCCAATGAAAGCCATCACACTCTCTTCGATTCGGGAGAGCAAGAAGATTTGTCCATCCAACCAGCGCCTTTGATGCAATCTGAGCCTCACTTCTGCACGGATAATGCGCCAAATGCAGATTGTATAGTATCACCTTCTCTGCATCCGTCCCATCAACATTGTGATTACCCATCTGAAGGATAGGATGATCCTTTTCCACCACCCTTCTGGATAATATCACCTTCGGAAAAGTCTTCATCTTGCTACCATAACAAAAGTTCAACCTTTTCGGCACACATATCTCCGACGGATCATCCTCCTCCGTCGGAACATAGTTTCTCCAAAGATAAAAATGTAGCTTGTCCCTGTCAAGGCTTTCGATATACTCCTTCACATCCATATCGGTGTCCGATGTGATGATCTCGTCATCATCAAGAGGAATGATGAAATCACTCTCATAGTGCTCCATCACGTAGTCAAGAAGCATCATCATCTTCTCCTGCTGCTTATACGCGCTTTCCTTATCCGGAATAACCTCGATCCGAAATCCCTCCTCGATAAGCTTTTGGAGGATTACCGGTGTGTTGTCATCACTCATATTATCAAGCAAAACGAAATTATCACACACCATCGAGTTACACCGGATAAATGTCTCGATGATATCCGCTGCATTCTTTATCATTCCAATCGCTGTGATCATTCTATCCACCTGCCTTTATCACCATAAATGTCCGGATTCAAATCAAGCAATCATCGAACCATTGCCTCAAGTATTTCCAATAATTCATCCAACTGCCTTCCACCCAGGAAGCCACTGACCGAGTCTCTGCATGCCTCGGGATCGGGCCTTGATATCTCACCGGTCTCCAGTCCGTCAAGAATTCTCACGAGCTCCATCTCTGTTTCAAAAAGATAACCGTTTTTACCTTCCTTTATCACATCGGTCATAATCCCAACCGGTCTTGATATCACTGCCATCCCGCCGGCTAAAGCCTCTACTGCCACCAATGGGCCGATCTCCCTTTGGGAAGCCACCAGTAAAAAGCCTCGGTCTTTAAGTAGTGTCCAGGGATCTCTCTGCCACGAACACATCGAAACTCTGTCTGAAATCGTCAATCTATCGATCTCCGATGTAATTTCACCCATGGCCGGTCCCTCGCCGACTATAGACAGGCTCCAGTCACCGGATGAGGCAGAAACCGCTCTTAACAACAACGGGATATCCTTTTCTTCCGAAACTCGTCCCACAAAAGCAAGCTTATGCATATCACGATCGTCATTATAGCTGATCGCATCGTCATTTATCGGGTTATTGATTCTAAAAACCTGTGCACCGGGGATACCTTCCCGGATACGCTTCTCGATTTCACGATTCAACACCATGTGAGCGTCGGCATACTGCAGATATTCCATCCCCCCGATACCCGCCCCAGCATACCAGTCTATCGAATCATGAACCCTCTCAAGAATCCGAAACGGCAAACCGGCCTCGACCACCAGCTTCTTTGCAAAAATATTAAGTATAGGCCATCCTTCAACCAAAACAATATCAGGGCAGGCGTGCTCATGGTAAAAGCCAACATACTTTTCAAACACGCCATCCCATGACGTGAGAGGCCCCTGAATCAGATAGTAAAACTCAACCTCCTCTTCCAGCCACTCCCTGTCAGCCCAAACCAGCTGAACCACACGCACCTGAACATCTTTTGTCTTCAGATACCTTACGGTTCGGTTTATCACGCTTTCCACACCGCCCATTGCGGCTATACCTACCCATATATCAACACGGATCATATTTTTTCTCCAATTATATACTCATACTCTTCTCTGGGTATCTGCTCCAAATATGGATTATCCCTCCATGCAGGCACATGCTTTTCCACCAATTCCCGAATTCTCTCTGAAAGGCTTTCAGGCATCACAAATCCTCTGTTTGAAAGGAATACATAAGGCTCATAAACAAAGCAGTGCAGGAAATTCAGCTCGATCTCCCGGCAAAAATCCTCGTAAAACGCTTGTTTTCTCATAAAATCCAACAACTGAAGCTGAACGAAAAGATGATCCTGAATCGTTGCCGGATTCGACATAGTTTGATTTATCGTCCCATCCGGATTCAAATGATAGTAATATAAGGGAATGTCCGTGACAGCAACCCTCTCGGCAAAATATCTCATCGGATAGGTGAACAGCGGTTCCTCGTAGCATACACCCTCCGCAAACAACGCTCCTGATCGGCTCACCATATCAGCCCGATAGATCTTTTGCCAACACGAATTATTGATCAGATCTCCACGAAGAACAAACTCTCTTCTGGCTTCAGTATTATCAAGATCATAAATCTCGTATTCTTTGCTCAATGCTTGGGGGTCCGACTGCATAATCTCCGAGTCGGATGAATACTTAAGCGTGATCAGTTCAGCATGGGATTCATCAGCTATATTTCCAAGTATCTCATAAGCCTTTAGATGCAACTGATCATCCGCGTCAACAAAGCTGATCCAATCACCGGTTGCGTATCCCATCCCGATATTTCTGGCTTTTCCCTGACGGCCGTTCTCCTCACACAAGATAACCATGATACTATCCGGATACCGTTCTTCGTATTCTTTCAGTATCTCTACCGTATCATCCCCGGATGCATCATCAACCAGAATCAGTTCGAGGTTCTCTATACCAATACTTTGGTTAACCAGTGACTCCAGACAATCTCTGACTCTGTTTTCCACATTATAGCATGGTACGATAACTGAAAATCTCATTTACTCACCTCAATCTTTACGGCAGATTGAGCCTTCATCTCCCCATCTGCACACCATTTCCAGAGAATCTCTTCACACACCCGCTTCATTTTTTCCGTCAGAACAAGCATCCGGTCAGCATAGATTACCCCCGGATTGCAAATAAAGGTCCCGAGTGTGTATCTCGAGCGAAAATCCGCTTCCACTATCTCCATCAACTCATATGACATGGCAAACACGAGCTCATCGCAGTATTTCCTTACATTTTTCGAGTAGAAATACGGATGAATGGTATACCCGTCACAAAACTCATCGTACGGTGTCTGGTATACAACCACATCCGGATGCATAGCCTCCAGATCATATTGATCAAATGGCGTCAGCTCCACTTCATCCGGATACCCTTCCGTATCCACACTCCATTCTCCATCGGGAATCAATCCCATAGCATCCTTATCCTTGTAGGGAAGCGCCACAACACTGACATGTACATCCGGCTCAGAACAATATTTCTCCCTAAGCCCACTCACTCTCTCCATGTCTTTTGCTGACAAACTCAGGAACAAAACCTCTTTTTTCTCAGCTGTGTTTCGATCGGCAAGTGCCCGTAATCTGTCCTCATATCCCTGAAGAGTACTGTTCTCCGCGTCTGACAGTATCCTTCCGAAACTACTGCCGATACCGGAACGTGCTCTCTCATGTGTTTTATATATATCATCACAATAGGCTTCCAGCACCTCAATAATTCCTGACGAGTCCACCGCCCGTCTTTCGACCTCTCCACCTACGTCTATAGCAAGCTGCTGACATTGCATAAGCAGGTCTGCCGCAAACTCTCGGTTTTCAGATGCTGATAAATCCCTATGCGCATCCGAGAGGACCCCCGCCATAGACAAGAGCAGTTCAGACAGCGTTACCTTTTCCGTCCTCTCCGACATCACGCTGTCATACTGTGCCTGCGTACAGGAAAACCTCGGGAACTCAAATTCAAATCTTTCCTTAAGCTGTCCCAGATACTTCTCATAAAAGGGATAGCCATGCGCGCCGAAAACGATAACCGGCTTCCTGTAATCACCGAAGTACCTCTCTAATACTTCCCTATACTTCGCCGGTACACTCATAGTCCCATCCATAAACGGAAGCTCCACCGCCTCATCAAACCACTCTTTCGGAAGGATTCTGGCTTTATTTCCGCCATAATACAAAAGATCGACCACCTGATCATTATCCTCACTCTCGGCAAGGGTGCTCAGATATCTGTCAAGCTCCTGCGTTATTTCGGTCTTTTTTTCGATACTATCTGCTTCATTTCGTCTCCTCTGGTGATCAGCTATGACCTCCATCACCTTTTTTTGTTTTTTTTCATCCGAGGGCAGACTGTCCATGATAAATATATCGATCACATCACCGAAAGGAAAGCCCGATCTCTCCTCCCACTCCTCCGGAGGGTAGATAAGGATACTCTTTTCCACCCAGCGTCTCACCATGTTGTCGGTTCCGGTGCTCACATAGTCCTCAATATGATATCCCGACCCCTCTCTGCCGACTGTCTCAAGCAACCTGTCATAGTCCTTTCTCAGCATGCAGACATCGATATCATCATCCCAGGGGATAAATCCATGATGCCTGACCGCGCCGAGGAGAGTCCCCCACGTGGCGAAAACCTTGAGTCCGTTTTCATCACACACTCTTTTTAACTCCCGGTATCCTCTGAATGCCGACCCCCACGCTTTCTGCATCATCGTCGGAACCAGAAAACCATCAATAACCATTTCTCTCATACGATGTCATCCGTCCTTTTTGTTTGCATCAAGATAGTATGTGTATGGTCTTTCCGTATCAAATATTGCTCCTGCATGAGCCACTCCCGCTCCCTTAATCGGTGTCATATAGTCCCCATAGACACAGGATAAAACCTCATGCCATCCCGCCGGGGCCGGAATCTCCATATCTTCAAACGGCAGGTATACTGTCTCTTCATACCACTTTACATCGCGTTTTCCGCCTCCGGATTTGATCTGAAATAAGAAAACATTTATCTTTTCAGAAGTCCCCTCGACAGAAAGCGCAAATTTTTCCAATTCTCTCAGCTTATCTGTCCCCTGCATCTGGGCAAGCTCTATGATACGATCCACTCCCAAAACAAACTGTTTTCCGGCACACGCCTGATCGAAAACCTCTATGGGCGATTTGATGACAGACCAGTATTCGAGAAGCCTCAACCAGTTCAGCTTGGCCTCGTCACTATCATCGGATACCGCATCAAGCGGCATAACATCAACAAAAATCCCCTGTGGATACTCCGGCGGCAGATCCGGTCTTTCTACCGCGGAGGTATCTACTCTCACAACCTTCGACATAGGTGTTACGGCATAGCCGGTATATCCATCCACATAGGCATATGGGTGGCGGAACTCTTCCCTGGCCACCTCCTTGAATCGCATATACTCTTTCCTCGGCATAGAGATATCGATATCATCATCCCACGGGATCATCCCCTTATGCCTGACTGCTCCAAGCAGGGTTCCATACTCCGCATAGTATGAGATATCGTTTTTTTTGCAAACCCTGTCGATCTGCTTCAGGATATCAAGCTCAACAGCCCATATCTTTTCAAGACTCATGTATACTCCTCCAGATCTCCCTGCCGTGTTCCGTTTTTACCGTCTCTTTGTGATACCTCAGAGCCGTATTCATAAACTCCTCTACACTCCACCGGCCTTCATCGGTTCCCTCCGTAGCGATGAGTATATCCCCGGTCCACGCCTTCGGGCATCCATTCACCACATCCGCCGACTCCTCCCACACGCCGGGCGTCAACCAAAGAACAGGCTTATGATCGATTCTGCACATGTTCATAGCTATACTCGCGTCCCCGACATACACATCCGCAAGCTTTGCTGCTCTTTCCATATCCCAGGTCTCATCAAGGATTACCTTTTCATCCGACACATACTCATCACGCAGCTTGCGAAATGCATTCCACGCGGATGGATTGTGCTTCTTCAGTATCTGTCTTGCGTATTTATCAATATGCCATACTACCACGGCACCCTCGTACATTTTCAGCTTTTCGAGAGTCGCGGATGCCCGGTCAACCTCGGACGCACCATGCTCAAAAAGCATACTTCCGCTGATATAGAATACGATTATCTTTTTGAGTTCTCCGTTTTCCGACTTGACCCTTCCGATCCACTCATCCGGTATCGGCTTGGTACCATCCTTTCTGCTTGCCCAATCATCACAGGCACTTCCGAAGGCTATTATCCTCGTCTCAAAATCAATGACACTCTGCCCTTCTTCTTTTGTAACAAACTCATTCAAAAGCTTTATAAAGGTTTCTCTCATTTCATCAGACTGAGCATAGATATGGTCTGCATAGATGGCTC
>JAFYBS010000064.1 GCA_017540125.1 Eubacterium sp. | reverse complement strand
CGGATACTTGCCGCTTGCCTTCCAGTCAAACGTACCGGATTCAACTATAATGCCTCCGAGGGTAGTACCATGGCCTCCGATAAACTTGGTTGCCGAATGAACAACGATATCCGCACCCCACTCGAAGGGACGAACCAGATACGGCGTCGCAAACGTGTTGTCAACCACCAGCGGAAGCCCGTGTTTATGGGCGAGATTCGCAATTCCCTCGATATCTACCACATCCGACTTCGGATTCCCCAGGGTCTCGATGAAGACCGCTTTCGTGTCCGGACGGATCGCTTTTTCAAAAGCATCCGGATCATCTGCCGGAACGAATGTGGTTTCAATTCCGTAATTGAGTAGTGTATGCTCAAACAGGTTATAGGTTCCGCCGTAGATATTTGCGGCCGAAACCACATGTCCACCTCCCTCAGCCAATGTCTGGATTGCGTAACTGATTGCGGCCGCTCCGCTGGCCACACCCAGCGCTGCCACACCGCCCTCCAGAGCCGCGATGCGTCGTTCAAACACATCTTCGGTCGGATTGGTCAGTCTTCCATAGATATTTCCCGCATCGGCCAGACCGAACCGTGCCTCCGCATGATCGCTGTTATGGAAAACATACGATGTTGTCTGATAGATCGGTACCGCTCTCGCATCGGTCACCGGATCCGCTTCCTCCTGGCCGACATGCAGCTGAAGGGTTTCAAATTTCAGGTTTCTGTCCTTGTACTCTTTTTTACTCATTGGTATTCATCCTCCTTTTCCCGTAATTCCTATCATGTTAGTATGAATTATTGACCATGGGCCTATCATACACTATCCGTCAGCTCTTGTCAATAGTTTTTTTCAATTTTTCCTATCAAATTGGTAGGATAAACGGAAAATCGTCGTTTTCAGATGGAATAATCCCCGTTTCTGGCAATCTGCCAATCCCTCAAATCTGCCAACGTTACCCCGTCAACTACCTCATTGACGGCATCGTATATCTTTTTATATAGGATATTCGTCGCACACTGTTCCACTCTGGGACACTCCAACAAGCTGCAATCCGCGCAGTCCACCGGCGCCAGACTCCCCTCCGTCAGGCGCAGGATATCCCCCACGGAATACTCCTCCGGTTTTCTGGTTAACAGATATCCCCCCTGGGGCCCGCGGAGACTCCGCACAAAACCGGCCTTATTCAAAACCGATATGATCTGCTCCAGATACTTATCGGAAATCCCCTGCTTCTCCGCAATCTCACGAATTCTGACCGGACGAACCTGATCACTCATCGCCAGCTCCATCATCATGCGAAGCGCATACCTTCCCTTTGTAGAAATCTTCATCTCAGTATCCTCCTCCCTCTCAAATCTTCATTTACTTTTCCCGAAAACGATTTCCTACTTTTCAACTATGATATACTAGAAATAAAAAAAAGTCAAGAACAAATCGAAAAACGATTTTGTTCCTGACTTTGCAAACGTACTTTTTTCTAAGTTCTACTGCTGAAGAACGGGCAGTTTTCTCGCCACCACGACAAACCTTCCTTCATTCACATGATACGCACAAGTGACCAGCGATAACAGCTGCTCTCCATACTTCGGCTCGATCCCCGTCTTATACATGGATAGCTCCGTGATCCCTTTTACGTATTCTTTATACCTCTTTTCGGACAGGTGACCGATGTATTCATAATACTTAAATACATCCTTGTCCGCCGGATACACCTGGGAACGAAACACCGCCACGATCTCATAATCCCCTTTCTCATAGAGGGTATCAAAATGAATGATCTTGTGCTTTTTATAGAAACTCGAATCCTCAAAATCCTCCAGATGAGCAAACATCATACCGCTTCTCATATGATGTCCGTAGATCAGGAGATTGTTATACGGATCATCCGGATCACAGGCCGCGTCCAGGAACGGCATCCCGTTCGAATCTGTCTCCTTGTCGAAATTCCTGTGGAGATAGTATTGGTTGTCTTTCGGCGTCATCATGACCGGATAATTGATCGGAGTGTCATCCACTTTTACCCAACCGATGACATCATTATTTTTCTTGTAAAGCTTTTTGTACTTCTTAAGCACGAACTTACGTTCGCCGTTCGGAGCCACGATCTCGATATCCTCAGCGATATCCGGCGCATTATCCGCCTCTGCTTCCGTATCTTCAACCAACTGGGCAAGCTTATCAATCTCATCCCCCGCCTGCTTCGCATTCCAATAGTATTGGAACAGATACCAACCACATCCGATAAAAATGAGCGCAAATACGACGATCAGTATATTCAGGACAATTTTCTTCATAGATTCCCCTCCAACGACCTTTTCATCGATGTAAACCGGATCCCGTCTCTCGACTCCTCCGGCCCCAGCGGTTCAAACCCTACTGCCCGGTAAAAACCAACCGCATAAGGGGACGAATTCACCGTAACAGCCGGAATCTCCGGACCGGATGCCCGAACATCAGCAACCACCTTTCGAACCAGCATTCTGGCAATCCCCAGGTGATGAAACTGCTTTCGGACAAAAAGCAAGCTGATATGCTGCACCGGACGAATCGCAATCACCCCAACCAGATAGCTGTTCTGATAGCAACCCCAGAATTTCATCTCTCCGGATTCCATCCGATCACGCATGGAATGGTACTCAATAAAGTGTCGAAAAGTCTGCACACCCATCTCCTCATAATCGGGCGCTTCAAACTCCTCAAACACTTCCCATACCAACTCCAGAGCCTCTCTCAGATGTTCCGAATTCAATCTGCAAATCTGCATTATTTACCCCTCATACCGAGCTCTTCAAACCTTGTCCAACTATATCTTGTTATCGGCCATGTTATCAGCCATCAGCGGTTTCAGACTCCATTACCCATTGATTTCTGACGATACCTCCGCTTTTTTTGCGATTTTCTCTGCACAGTTATTATAACATCGCATCCAGTGATTCCCGGATTGCTTTGATGAAATTCTGGCTGTTCAGCACGGTTACATCCTTCATGGAAGTGATCAAAGCCAGGTCTTTTGTCATCTTTCCGGACTCGATCGTAGACAGTGTAGCCTTCTCTAACTTATCAGCAAAACTACACAATTCAGAAATCCCATCCAGCTCACCCCGCTTTCTCAGGGCACCTGTCCACGCAAAGATAGTCGCAACCGAGTTGGTTGAGGTCTCTTCTCCCTGCAAATGCTTGTAATAATGCCTCTGAACCGTCCCGTGAGCCGCTTCGTACTCATACACGCCGGTGGGTGAAACCAGAACCGATGTCATCATCGCCAGCGATCCACACGCCGATGAGACCATGTCGCTCATCACATCGCCGTCATAATTCTTGCAGGCCCAGATGAAACCGCCTTTGGTCTTCATCACTCGCGCAACCGCGTCATCAATCAATGTATAGAAATATTCGAGCCCGTTGCTTTCGAACTTTTCTTTATATTCGTTTTCATAAATTTCCTGGAAAATATCCTTAAAACGGTGATCATAGACCTTCGAGATGGTGTCCTTGGTGGCAAACCAGATGTCCTGTTTTGTATCAAGTGCGTAATTAAAACATGACCTCGCGAAACTTATAATAGAATTATCTTTATTATGAATTCCTTGTATAATTCCCGGTCCGTCGAACTCCTGAATAAGCTCCCGAATCTCGGTCCCATCGGAATTCTTAAACACTAATTCAGCTTTTCCGGGGCCCGGAACGCGAATTTCTGTGTTCTTATAAACATCACCATACGCATGACGCGCAAGCGTAATCGGCTTCTCCCAGTTCTTCACACAGGGCTCGATCCCCTTCACCTGGATCGGTGCGCGGAACACTGTCCCGTCCAGAATGGCTCGGATGGTACCATTGGGCGATTTCCACATCTCTTTCAAAGAATACTCCTCAACTCTGGCCGCATTCGGTGTGATCGTTGCGCACTTTACAGCCACGCCGTATTTCTTCGTAGCCTCCGCAGAGTCGATGGTTACTTGATCATCCGTTTCGTTTCGATGCTCAAGTCCCAAATCATAATACTCGGTTTTCAGCTCAATGTACGGCTCAAGCAACTCCTCCTTGATCATCTTCCACAGGATTCGCGTCATTTCGTCGCCATCCATCTCCACCAGGGGTGTTTTCATCTCAATTTTGCTCATGATTTTGTTTTCTCCTTCTCTTTATTCTGTATATTTCAAGTCATCTCTACACAGGATTCAAAACAGCCTGCGTTTTGAATAGATGACTCAGGTACAAAATGATCCGACACGCATGCCGGAGGCATGCGTGCGGTGCCTCACAACTAGTGCTGCTGACATTAAATACCTGGACCATTTACGCAGGATGTTTTCTCCATCCTGCAAGGCGCCTGAACGCGTCGATGCGGTGGCATCGGCAAGTGAAGGCAACGAAGCAGGTGGAAAAACAGACAAGTAATATGGT
>JAFYBS010000010.1 GCA_017540125.1 Eubacterium sp. | reverse complement strand
TTCGGATTATTCCGTGACGGAAAAAATGCTGAAATACTTCATTCAGAAGTCAGTGGGCAGACAGCGTTTCCGTAAGCCTCTGATCAGTATATGTGTACCGAGCCAGGTTACGGAGGTCGAGCGTAAAGCCGTTGAGGACGCAGCGTTCCAGGCCGGAGCCAGGGATGTGAAGATCATCGAGGAGCCGATTGCGGCAGCGATCGGGGCCGGAATCGATATATCGAGACCCTGTGGAAACATGATCGTCGATATCGGAGGCGGAACGTCCGATGTGGCGGTGATTTCGCTGGGTGGTACGGTGGTCAGTGAATCGATCAAAATTGCGGGGGATGACTTTGATGATGCCCTCGTTCGGTATATGAGGAAAAAACACAATCTTCTGATCGGAGATCGTACGGCGGAGGATATCAAGATCAAAATCGGATCGGCGTTTCCCAGACCGGAAAGTGTGTCGGTCGATGTCCGGGGCCGGAATCTCGTGACCGGTCTGCCGAAAACCATCACCGTAACTTCGGAGGAAACCGAGGAAGCGCTTCGAGATCCCAGTGCTCAGATCGTGGAGGCGGTTCACAGTGTTTTGGAGAAGACACCTCCGGAACTGGCGGCGGATATCGCCGAGCGCGGTATCGTCCTGACCGGTGGCGGATCCCTTCTCTACGGGCTGGAGGAGCTGATTGAGTCCAAAACCGGTATCACCACTATGACAGCCGAGGATCCGCTGACCTGTGTGGCAATCGGAACCGGGATGTATGTGGAGTTCCTGGCCGGAAACAGTACTACGATCAAGGATGTCTGATTCGAAAATGAAAATATTTTTCAAAAGGGGGTTGAGAAATCCCCTTTTTTGTCCGATGAATATAGCGGACGAGCAGATTCAGCTTTAGGGGAGTCGCGGCAGAGGCGCCGGTGACGCTCCGGAATGTGAGGAACCATGTTAAGAGGCCTTTACACTGCTTGGACAGGGATGGTCAATGAGCAGAAACGTATGGACGTGTTGTCGAACAACATGGCCAATTCTACTACCGTCGGTTTTAAGCTTGATAAATCTACTTCTCAGGCTTTCGATCAGGTACTCGATCTCAAAATCAGGGATGGATCCCAGGCATATCATAATCAGGCGATCGGTCACCTCTCGTTGGGGGTAAAGATCGGTGAGACCCACACGGACCACGCACAGGGTTCGATTCGTCAGACAGGGGGGACGTACGACTGCGCCCTCAGCGGCAAAGGGTTTTTCACCGTGAACTGTGTGTCGGCGAACGGTGATGTTCATACGCGATATACGCGTGACGGCCGGTTTACGCTGACGAAGGAAGGATTGCTGGTCGATGCGGACGGAAACGCGGTTCAGGGTGAGGGAGGAGACATCAAAATCCCTACCGATGCCAAGAATGTTTCTATCTCTCCGGTCGGACAGATCACCGCGGACGGCGTGACGATCGATACCCTGCTGATCAAGGACTTTGAGAATTATGATTACTTGAGAAAACGCGGAAATACGCTGTTTGAGCCGGCAGAAGGGGCGGAGGAAACCGACCCCACCGCACAGGTGATCCAGGGATATACGGAGCAGTCAAACGTCAATGTTGTGAGAGAAATGGTGGATATGATCACGGTTACCCGCGCTTACGAGGCGAACCAGAAGGTGATCCGTTCCTACGATACCATGTTGCAGAGTGCGGCTAACGATATCGGAAGAGTTCAGTAAACGTGAGCCATAAAGGAGGATAAGCCTATGATGCGATCATTGTGGACGGCAGCCAGCGGAATGATCGGGCAGCAGACAGCCCTGGATGTGACGGCCAATAACTTGTCAAATATTAATACAACCGGGTATAAAACCCAGTCGACGAATTTCAAATCACTGATATATCAGAATCTCCAGAGGAAATCCACGACATCGACCGGTGAACCGAAGCCGATCGGTGCCCAGGTGGGATTGGGAACCCGTGTGGGCTCGATCTCTTCGGATATGCAACAGGGAGCTTTCGGAGAATCCCACGGGCAGTTTGATTTTGCTATCCAGGGAGAAGGATTTTTCAGCGTGAAGCTCGTGGACGGGAGTACAGCCTATACGAGGAACGGTCATTTCACGATGGCAATCGATAACGACGGAGGAACGACGCTGACAGACAGTGACGGGAATCCGGTGCTGGATACATCGGGAAACATCATTCATCTGGAGGAGGGATACCGGACGGATCTGATCCAGGTGGATGTGGATGGAAAGCTGTCCTACGTGAACGATGAGGGTGAGCGGACCGATCTGGGGATGCAGATCGGGCTGACTACATTTCCGAATGAGGGCGGTCTGGACAAAATCTCCGGTTCCAATTACGCTCAGAGCGACGCCTCCGGTGAGCCAACCTCATGGACGGCCCTGGCCCTGGGTTCAAAGATCAAATCCGGATATCTCGAGATGTCCAACGTCAACGCTGCGGATGAGATGGTCAACATGATCATCACACAGCGTGCATACGAGATGAACGCGAAAGCCATCACGGCATCGGATGAGATGCTGCAGCAGGCGAATAACCTGAGATCATAGCGTGAGCCTGTGTGACCCATGGGTGGCAGGCATGCTTGCATGCGCTGCCATCCATGGACACACAGGAGAACCAAACACACAACGAGAAACCGAAGGTTTCGAGTCTGTGTTTGTGCTCACGCGTGTGAGAGGAGGCATATATGGCAATAACACTTGACCCGACGATGTCGGCAATGATGAATACGGGCAACGTTTACAACAACGCCCAGCTGACTGCAGCGAACCGCCTTTCCGAACAGATCGAGGGCGCTTCGAACGACGAGGATACGCTCCAGGCCTGCAAAGACTTTGAGGCTTACATGCTCGAGAACATTTTTAAAAAAATGAGCGAATCGGCGAAGCTACTGGCAGACGATGAAGAGGAAGACAGCTCAAAGGCCTATGTGGAGGCGTTTGAGGATAACTATTATCAGGATATCGCGCAGAGGATGATGGCGAGCGGTCAGGGAGTCGGGATTGCCGAGCAGCTTTATCAGAGCATCACGAACCAAAAGCTCGGAATCAGCAATGATACAACCACGGCGGATCAGGCTACCAAGCAGCTGGCTGAGATGACCGGGGCGACGACCGAGGATATCCGGAAGATGACACCGCAGGAACAGGCAGAGGTGGCAGCGATGCAGGCAGAAGCATCGTTTGCGGATGCACTGAACGATGCCTGATCGTGTCGCTCCGGCGGCATAGAGGATTAGTGGAAAAATGGAACAAAAGGGCTATGTGACCCATATCGTTTTTCGAAACGATGAGAACGGCTATACGGTATTTGAATTGGAAATCCCGGACGGTGATACCATCACCTGTGTCGGGAATTTTCCATTTATAAACGAAGGTGAATTCGTCCGGGTAAACGGTGAGCTCGGGGTCCATGGGGTTTACGGTGAACAGCTTCAGGTGAATTCATTTGAAGTGACGGATCCGGACAATGAGGTGGCGATGCTCCGCTATCTCTCTTCGGGGGCTGTCAAGGGGATTCGTGGCGGACTGGCCAAAAGGATCGTGGATCGATTCGGAGAGAGAACCTTCGAGGTGATGGAAAAACGACCGGAGGAGTTGGCTCTGGTGAAGGGGATTTCGGAGAAGAAGGCCCGGGAGATCGCGGAGAGCTTTTCCGAGATGAGAGGGATGAGGAATGCCGTTATTTTTTTGCA
>JAFYBS010000063.1 GCA_017540125.1 Eubacterium sp. | reverse complement strand
TATTCAAAAACGACACAGGTCATAGACTGGTTGATAAACTGGTCGTTATAGTGTTCGCCGAAGCCGACCAGACCACAGTGTGAACCCAGTCGCCCCATCGTTGCGAGGTAATCATCCCAGTCACCTCGCTGAGTGAAATAGATTTGGCGGAAAACACAATTGACAGAAAAGACAGCGGATATCTTTGAGAAATCTCTCCGGATCCGGCTCATGGTATCATCCAGAATCTCCCGGTAATCTCTCATTTCCAAAAGGGTCAGGACATCGGAGTCATTGACCTGACGGAAGCATGCGATCCCGTCACCGATCACTTCCTTGATAGAGATGATGCAGATGTCGTCGCCGATCATCTTTCCGAAGGGATTCGTGAAGGTCTGCTCCGCGATCTGACTTTCCGAGATTCCCAGCGTCTCCATATAGACGCGTTTGGCAGGACGTCCGTTCAGCTGTCCGATCAGGTATTTGGACCGGTCGGTGTGAGAGGCGATAAAACGGTATCCCTCCTTCATCGGCTGGTAAACATTTTCCTTGTAGACGGCAACCCTGCCTGCCTTGTTCTTCACAAAGGCATAGGCATCGGCATCCGGATACACGACACCGTTGGCAGATACCTTCGGTGATGCGCTCGTCCCTCCCATCAGCGGCAACCGCTGCTTGCCGATGACTGAGGAGATCGTAGTCAGGACCTGCGCGTCATTCGCTGCGCACAGATCAATGAGAACCGTGTTCTTTGAGTCAGCATGGATCGTCCGCATATCGTCCTCAACCCGGCCGATATACTTAACCGGCATGGTAGACGCATGCTCGATCACATTCGCCACCGCCTGTACGCCTGTGAACGCTGCGATGGACACGCCGCTCGCACACAACGACTTTCCGTATCCGTCTCCGACACAACCAATACTGGGGACGCCCGGAAATGCCTTTTCCAGCGCGGCCACATGCTCCTCGAACTTCTCATCCGGTGACATGAGAAGCAGGAAATCCGGCGAATGTATCCCGCGGATCGCCTCTTCGATGTTTCCGGATTTGTTGCTCACATAATTCAGATTCATACTTTGCCCCTCCAATTCGTAATAATCCGACACGATGGTCGCATATCGACAGCCCTCTGTCTTGTGTAATATTATACCCCATATCGGTTGGAAAAGCAAGGAAAAAAGATAGGAAAAGGTTAATATCACGCCTTCAGCGCATTTGCTTTCCATGTGATCACGGTCGGATTGGTCGTGCTGCCAGGCGAGCCGGTCGGATAAATGATCTTCACAATATCATCGACGCTGTGCGTGGTAAGATCCGTTTCCTGGCCGCCCACGTTGGCCGTAAATGTTCCGGTCGAGCTGAAGAACACGAAGCAGGTATCTCCAAGCGTCTTGATCGTCTTTTTGGTGCCGGCATAATCAACCGTCAAAGAACGCTCCTTCTCGCCGGTAGCCTTGGCATATTCCGGATCTGCATAAACCTTTGCTGACAATGCCGGATCATACATCTCTCCGTCCACATCGGCATGCGCACCGTAGTAGAAATCAACACGGTCGGTAACCACGCCGACAGAGGTCAGAAGCTCGATCGCACTGAACACCGGAACCGGTGAGTCCTTCTCATAAACAAAGACTCTGTAGAAGTAATCGCTTTCCGAACCGTCTTCACTGCCATATACCAAATCATACTGGGTAAGTCCGGTCTTCTCGTCGAGCTTGCCATTGGAAACTTCGACATTGTTCCCCTTGAACAGGTCTTTGAAAACCGGGATGTAATTCTTGAGTGAAACAACTTTCTTCACATCTTTCCAATCCGCTTCCTCATTCGGACCGAAGATTACACGTCCGCTGAGGTTCACCTCCGGTCTCTCAAAGAAGGCCTTGTACGGATTCTCCTTGTCATCCTTGTCATACCGTGTGACGAAGGTGGTTGTCACATTATTCACATCATCAAAGTATTTATCGACAAAAAGATCATGAGCTGCATACATGTAGGTCGTCTCGTCATACAGAGAATCAACACCGGAACGAAGCTTCTCAAATTTGATCTTCTTCAGCTTTTTGAACGCTTTTGCCTTGATGGCAGACTTTTTCTCCAGCTTGAGAATACTGTACTTGTAAACAGCACTCTTGCCATTCTTTGTCTTGATGGCGATGAGGCCCTTTTTCTTGTCCCTGATGCGAACTTCCTTCACCTTCTTGACCGTAGCGACCGGCTTTACCATATCACCGAAGATGCTGGCCATCTTGTCCTCGTAGCTGTAGATCTCCAACGTGCCGTTCGGATACAGGGCAAGAAGCTCGGGAGCACCGTCGTTGTTTACGTCAACACTCGTGCTGACCATGACCTTTTTGCTTTTTTTGCGCAGGTTTTTCTGTGCATACACATAGTTCTGATACTGCGGTGCAACCAGTTTACTGTTCTGCACACGGCGCTGATCTCCTTCAACCAGCGACTGCAGATCCGCGTCAAACGCCTCGATATCAGCCTTCAGCTTTTCTGCCAGCGAGGTGTCGGGTGTCGGTGTGACAGCCGAGCCCGTAGCCGGAGCCGGTGTAACGGACGATCCCGTAGTCACCTCAGCAACCCCGAGTGACGTACCCTCTGCCGCATTGGTTTCCGTCCCGGAAACCACTACATTTCCCAGTGCCAGCGCCAGAATCAGCGCGGAAGCAACCGGTTTTTTCCAATTTTTTCTCATCGAATATCTCCTTTCTCTGTTTCAATTGATGCGTTTATCCTGGGAAGTTGCCCCAGGGGGGGTTGACAAACACCGAAAAGTGTAGTAGAATAGGCAAAGTTTTGATAGGGGACTAGTTCATCGGTAGAATAAGAGTCTCCAAAACTCCAGAGCCGGGTTCGATTCCTGGGTCCCCTGGAATAAAAAGGATCCCATTGGGATCCTTTTTTTATTCCAAGGGACCCCGTCAAATCGAACCCTTGGCCCCGGGGGAAGAACGCGTAGCGTTCTTTCGTACGTATTATCCCAACATTTTCCGATGAAATGCGACATATTTTGATGCCCCATTGGCAGTCAAGAAAACATTTCTACTATATTTCCGTTCAATTTAACTGTACAATTGGAATCCACAACTTCCATATCCTCCCTGCCAAACAGCAAACCCTTGTCCAGCCCGGTCTCGATATCAAGCTTGATCACCGAGCCGTTCAGATCCGCCCAGTTTTCTCCATCTCCACCGAGGAATCTCGCATTCTTTCCGGATATATTGACAACTGCCTGGATGTTGTCAATACGTATATCACTGCTTCCTTTGATCGCTCCGATAAATGAAGCAACATCTGACCGGATCGTAACTTCGCTTCTTATCCCCCAGATATCTGCATTGAGCTTTTCACCGGATAACGAACCAATAAATACAAACTCGCCGGCTTCACCCCGGCCATCCAGCAAAGCATTCTCTGAAACAATATTCGCAGCTCCTCCGCTTACGGTCCCGAAGCAAACCCCTTTGACTACAGACATATTGGCTTCAACCTTGCAATCATGGACATCGATATTCACATCGCCGGCGATGGATCCGACACCGACACCTGTATCCGAAGACACCTCCAGAACAACCTTGCCCTCACGAAGCTCGACAGAGCCTCCGAGACCGGAACCGATACATACACCCGTTCTGCCTGCCGCAGTTATCTTTATCTCACCGGTCCCGGCAAGCGTAACAGAACCGTTTGCCGCTTTAGGTGTGTTGCCGATACCGTAAAACTCGTCTACGCCTTCAAAATCTATCGCCAGGTTACCTTTTCCTTCGATTTCGAGCTCCGAAAACTCCGGAACACGTATCCCGCCATTTTTAAGAGCGTTCTCGCCTTTTATGATCAGCTTGATGGTTGTATCCTCACCGATATCGATGGCAGGACCGCCATCTCCACGTCCCGAGAGTGCAGCATTCTCAAGCGTGATCTCTCCTTTAAACCCATCGGCTACACTTATCGAGATCCCCGTCTGTACACCCGGTGTTCCGACTATCGTCACGTCACGATAAACCGGGGTGTCCTCCCCGATGACGATCTCTCCGAAGCCTTCGCGTACAAGGCCGTTTAATGAAACCCTGTTAGAACGTCCGGCTACATAACGACGCGTCTTCCCCTCATCAGACTCACGACCGCATATCTCATCCACCAACTCAGGAGCTATGGATTCTATCAGCTTCGGACTGGGCTTTGCCGTATAATATCCCTGTATCAGATCGATCCCCAGATCGATCACGGTTTTCAGCTCTTCAGAAGTCTCAACCCCCTCTGCTAATGCAAGCATGTTATTCTCATGACAGAAGCTGATGATCTCACGTACAAAGAACTGCTTCTGAGGCTTGTCGTGAATATCTGAGATCAGGGATCTGTCGATCTTGACATAATCAGGCATATACCGGATCAGATTGCTGACATTGGAGTATCCACTCCCGTAATCATCAACCGCTATCTGTATACCGAGTCTTTCATACCGCTTCTTCATCTCATCTATTTCTTCGGAGGTAAGATTGGTTTCCTCGGTCATCTCTATGACAACTGCTTTGGAATTGGCAAGAAGCAAAGACTCTACCAGGTCGTAAACATCATCATCCAACTTTGTTCCCGGTATAGAGTTTATAAAAATCTTATGTTGCGGAAAGAGATCCGGATTGGCATCTATATAAGCAAGCACATTTAAAAATGTATGCTTCTCAACATCAACAAGTCTGTCCATCATGTTTGCATACTTGATTATGGTGAGCGGCGATACCATCGGATCAGTCGTCGACCTCATCAACGCCTCATAAGCAAATACAGAACCGTCTGACACCTTTATCAAAGGCTGGAAATAATAAGTAAAAAGATTGTCATCAAGGATCTTCTCGACAAGCTTCATCTCCTCCTTTTCCTCTTCCGAAAGAGTATCAATAACAGGAGTAGCAGTTGTCATGATCTTGTGTCCGGCCATACGACCGAGCTCCTCGGCGCGAAGCACAAGATTTCTTCTGAGTCCCTCAAATCCGCGGCCGATATCCTTCATCCAATCGCGAAACAGTGCTCCGTAGGTACAGCTCTGATCCCCGTAATCTACTACAGCATAGCCGAAGTTCTCATCCTCAAAGAATATCGGCGTGATAAAGTAGGAAGCCGGCTCCTCTCTGTCATCGTCAAGCCCCGGAAGGATCTGCTTTGTATCAAACAACTCTTCAAGCGTTACCCTGCCGCCGACACCGCCGGCATCGTACTTCAGAGCATGGATCATCATTGCATCATAACCATTATTCTCAAGATGAGTACTGCCCACCTTTTCATAATCAGGCACCGATCGTTGCAGACAGATATGAAAACTCTTTGCTCCCTTGAGCTGATAAGAGCTCTCATAGATCAACCCGAGAAAACCGATAAGTGAATCCTGTTTTAAAAGGTTATCCGAAAAACTGTTAAAAATAGAATAATACCCTTCCTCCGAATTATCCGTAGCCCACTCCCTACGCAGTGCAGACTCGGATATCGTAGTACCTTCCGTACATCCGCAGCTTTTACCGATCAAGACCTCGTCCTTGGCATCAAATGCAGGGATAGTTTCGCCTCTTAAAGCTGCCGACAAAAAACGAAAAGCATACTTACCGCAATCCCTTGCAGCAAGCATGGTAGATGTAAGAGTACACGGACTGGTTCGACCCTCATATACGGAGTCAAATCCGACCACCGCTACATCCTCCGGGATCCGATATCCTCTTGCTGTCAACTCTTCACAAGCGCCGATCGCCATCTGGTCATTGGCACAGGCGATCGCCTGCGGCAGACTTCCGGTATCCAAAAGCTGCTCAACACAGACTCCCCCGCTCTTGTAATTGAAATCACCATACAAAACATGATCTTCCGGAACTTTGACACCATGTGACTCCATCGTATCAAGAAACGCCTTCAGTCTCAGTTGTGAATGCGGATGCCATTTCTTTCCCGTGATATAAGCGATATCACTGAATCCGTGAGCCTCGATCAGATGCGTGATCACTGAAACTACAGATGTATACCCATCAGTACATACCGAGGGGAAATACTCACTTTCCTTCTCAATAGATATCACCGGTCCGTCAAAAGAATCATGTATCTCTTTCTCCAGTCGGTCGATCACCCCTGTCGTCTGTATAGTATCCTTCATCAACACAAGAGCATCGAACATCGAATAGTTTACCAGATTGAAAACATTGGAATCTCCGCGCTCTCTCTCCGGAGTTCCCTGATACTTAAAATACATGGAGAATGTAAAAACATCAAAATCCTCCTTATGCGCCAAGTCGAGAAATCCACTGATAAACCTGTCCTGATATCCTTCATCAGCCTGTCCTACAAGAATAGCAATTCGTTTTCTATTATTCATATCCGTCTCCCGAAATCTATAATGCCTAAGTTTGCCGTAACATCAACTACATATGCGGTCTCTTGTCAACATGTCAATGCTCGTTTCACAAGCATATCTTTTTATCCTATTGTAACAGAAAAAACTCTCTTTAGCAAGAAAAAAGTAGTGTAAAGAAAAAACAGATCGCCGAGAAAAATGTACAGATTCGGTTAGAACTGCCAGGAAAAGTTGTATCATGATGCTGCTTCCTTGGCCGCTTCCACCTTCTGGTTATAGATCACGGCATCGATACTCTCGCGAATCAGCTGGGCATAGATCTTCTCGCCCTCGAGATTCGGGTGATCCCCGTCGGGCCAGAGCCATCGGTCCCCGTTGTCTTTGATGACGCTGTACCAGTCGATCACGGTAAAGTTCGGGTGTTCCTCCGCCAGCGTTTCAAGATTTCCGTTGGCCTCCCTCCGCCAGTTTACGGTCCTTCCGAAGAGATTGACCCAGAAGATGCTGACATCGTCGCCCAGGAGCTCCACGATCTGCTCCGCGGTGTCCATGAGGATCCGTCCGTTTGTCCCCAGCGCGATCACCACGGTTTTTTTGATCTTCCCGGCGCTTTTGGCTTCCTTTATGATATCGATCGCCTCGAACACCTGTCGGTTCTGCCGGGCGTGGATCCTGGCACCGGGCAGCTCGTTCAGCACCGCCCGTGAAGCACTGAGCAGGATCGAATCCCCGATCATAAACACCCGTTTTTTCGAGGCGGGCGCGGCGTTGGTCAGCGCCGGATCCGCGTAGGTCAGTTTCGGCGGTTTGCCGACATCGATGACTTCTTCCTCTTCTTCTTCCTCAATCCCGGCCGCGTCACCGGTTACCGCACCGTCTCCGTCGTCGGTATCCCCTTCGTCCACATACGTCGGATCGGTCAGCTCTCCGTCCTCGCCTTCCAGCTCCTCCAGCATCTGCTGCTGCTCCTCCAGATGAGCCGCCAGTTCATCCATTTTTCCGGGCTTCTCCGTATCTGCCGTCGCAATTCCGACCACGCCGAACACCGCTACCAGCAGGCACACTGCCGCCGAAACAGGAAACGCGAACCGTTTGCCCACGGATTTCTGTTCGTCGGGAAAGGCGATGGGTTCCGGCTTCCCGGAGAATTTTTTCATCAAAGATTCCACGACATAGTGCAGGAAGGCCGCCAGCACGATGAGCGCCAGCCCCTCCACCGCGTAAAGCCACGGGTGTTCATCCACCCATCCTTTGTTCATAAAGAGAAAAATAACCGGATACTGCCATAGATACAGCTCGTAGCTTCGCTTTCCGATCCAGGTGAGAGGGCTGGCTTCCAGGATTTTTCCGATCCTCACGCGCCGGTCCGTCGTCAACACCAGCAAAACTCCGAAAATAAGCGTCATCAGGATCATTCCGCCCCGATAGGTAAAATCCATCTGTCCGTTCATATAGACATACGCGATCCCGGTGAGGACCAGAATCGTGAGAAGCAGCGGCCCCGCCAGCTTGCCGACACTCGATTTACGGATCTTCGGAAGGCAGCGCCGGCTCTCCGCCCATCCCAGACATACACCGAAGGTCAGGGCGTACAGACGGGTATCCGTCCCGTAGTAGATTCGCGTCACATCCGACCCGGGATGGTAGAGAAACAGCGAAAATACGGCGGATGCCACCGTCAGCAGGATCATGAAGACCACACCGGCCTTCGAGTCTTTCTTTTTGGCCAGGAGCTTGTATACGAACATGACCAGTAGCGGCCAGATCAGGTAAAACTGCATTTCAATGGAGAGGAACCACAGATGCGTGAAGGGAGAGGCATTGGCAATCCGTGAAAAATAGTCCGCATTCTGCGCGATCTGCCACCAGTTATCGTAGCCGCCGACGATACTGAGGAGCTCCGGACGGATTCCTCCCAGTGCCTGTCGGTCGATGAACCAGTAAACTCCGATGGTGAGCAGGATCACCAGGAGAAGCGCCGGATAGATTCGTTTCACACGTTTTCCGTAGTAGGACAGAACCTTGAACGAGCCGCTTGCCTGGCTCCGGTCCGTCGTCACCGCAAGGAGATATCCGGTCAATACGAAAAAAAGGGAGGTACCGAGGTATCCCCCTTCTATGGTATCCGGGAACATATGAAACAGGGTAACTCCAATAAT
>JAFYBS010000062.1 GCA_017540125.1 Eubacterium sp. | reverse complement strand
GTCAGGAATCTTTCGGAATGCATATCTGAACGGAGCGAATGAGCTTCGAAACGGAGTCGGAACATTTTTCGGACAGGGAGAACAGGTGGTCCATGTGCTGAGCGGGATGGATGACAACACCATTCTTGATTATCTCGGTATGACGGTAGACGGGAACGGCATCGAGGAACTGGATGAGCGGATTCTGCTCACGATAGTGGATGAAGACGGGACGGAAAACCGGTTTGATGTGATCATCTACGGCGGTACGATCCTCAAGCGGATTCATGAGGAGAAAAATAATACTGACGTGAGGCCGTCCGGTGGAGCCGGTTTTTCATCGGCCGAACAACTTGTCAGGTCCGGCGAAGCCGGGCGTGACGTTTCTGACAGCTTTTCTGCGGTGCGGGTTGACAGACGGGATCTGATCCGTCTGGCAGCGGGTGAGAAGGACGCAGCCTCTGCTTTCGAGGGCGGGAACCCGGCAGTCTGGAAGTGCATCGCTGAGCATGTAGTAAACCTGTATGAGTATGCAAGGTTTAACATCGTTACGCCGTGAATAAGATCGGCCAAATCCATCAATAAAAACGCGCCAAATCCATCAACAAAAATGCGCCAAATCCATCAACAAAAATGCGCCAAATCCATCAACGAAAACGCGCCAAATCCATCAACGCCATTGACAAAACAACGAAAATACGCTACAGAAGGGAATCGATGAAAAAAGGCAAGGAGTCACTCTCACCTTGCCTTTTTCTATCCGATTTTCTATCATCCGATTTTATCCAGGTTTACTATTATACCATATCCACCCATACCGAGAACCAGTGAGTTTCCGTTCCGGCTTAATGTCCAAACATTCGGGCTTGAATCATCACACCATTCCGCGTCGGTATCACTCCCGAATTCAAAATATTTTACATTCTCAATACCGCCATCGCTATTGTACATATTGAAGTTGAATCCCTTATTGGATACATTGGTGACGGTATATTCATAAGGCTCACTTTCATATTCATATCCTTCGGCATAACCAATATATCTGCCTGCCCAGGCTTTTTTTGCCGATGAAACCCCGTTTTCTTTATCGAGGATCAATTGTATATTGGCTTTTTCGTATTTGTTCAGTTTGCTCTCCGGGAAGGAGGATACTTTGATCTTTGGTTTATACCAGGCTTTCTTTTTGAAAAACTTGTTAAGCGAATTATCCTGAAACTTGCATCCATGCCGGGCAAATATCTCGTTTCGTGCCAGACGCAGTTTTTTCTTGCTCATACCTTTGAGGTCAGAATTTTTCAGGTATTCCGAATCACTTCCGGGCAGAACATAGGAATAATCCAGTTTTGGAGTCGGTTTGGGTGTCGGGGTCGGAACCGGAGTAGGACTGGGTGTCGGTTCCGGAGTGGCAGTCGGGGTCGGCTCCGGAGTGGGAGTCTCCGCTACCGGGGCTTGAGTCGGTGAACCAGCCTCTGTCACCGTTTCCGATTCTCCTCCGGAGCCGAAGTGAATCACGCCGGTTGCAATCAGTACGATAAACAGAATCAGAATAGCACCCACACCGCTGCAAATACCGATGATCAGCGGTTTTTTGTTTGATCCGGCTGGTTGTGTGGATTTCTCATGGTTCTCCGGGACCGGACTGGCGGGCGGCACAGGGGGTTGCTCTGTCAAGGGAGCTTTTGCTACCGGTTCCGGCTCTTCAATTCTCTCCGGCACAGTATTTTCCACCGTCTCTTCAACCGGGAGTTCCTCATCCATTTCCACCACAGCACCGCAGGCTGGACAGAATTTCGCTCCGTCCTCCAGTTTGGTGCCGCATTCTTCACAAAATCGCATTTATCTTTCCTCCTGTTTCGTCATCTTATTCCACTTTAGTTCCGCACTTGCCACAGAACTTCTTGCCGGGTTTTATTTTGTTTCCACAGTTTTTGCAGAATACAAATTCCTGCGCTGCTGCTTCTGTCGGAGATAAACCGGCCGACGACGGACCGGCTGCCTGTTGCGACTGAGCAGCTGCCTGCTGTGGTTGCGTGGCTACTTGTTGTGACTGATCAGTTGTCTGTTGTGACTGACCGGCCGTCGGTTGCGTCTGCGTCTCCTCGGTACCCGTGTGCTTTCTCCTGCTTATTTTTCCGAGTCCGCCGGTCAGACCACCTCGCGGCCTGGTTTCCTTTACCCCCGTTGTAGACGGTGATGGCTCAGCCGGTGTCGACGGTGATTCTCCGGTCGGAGTCGAATTCTCCTCCGGTGATCCCTTGTCACCCTTTCCGAAGCCCTTCAGCTTGCCACCCATGCCGGATATCTTTCCGCCGATGTCATCGGCATCCGGAACCCGTCCGGCAAGCTCTGACGGCTTCATCCCGGCTACGGCATTTCCGACGGCTCCCGCCTTATCGGCTGCCATATTACTCATCTTGTTGATGGTATCGTTGCCCCGGATCACCTCGATCTCGTAGCTCTCCGCCGGCTTGTATGAACCGGTTTTCAGATAATCCAGAACCTGACTGAGCACCCGGGCATATTCCTCACTGCGTTTGCCGTGGATACCCGTAACGGCGATACTCTTGCCACCAACCCGGATGGAGAGCGACTGTGTGACGATCTTATCGGCTACCACAAAGCCCTCCACATCCTGAACCGGAATAGCATGAAGCCGATGCTTTCCATAGGTGATAAACTTATCCCCTGTAAAAATATACCCGGATTTCTCCGCGGCAATTCCAGCAATCAGCGGCACATCCCATGGATCAATCGCAATCCCGTCATCCTCTCCCTGCACCTTGTTTGCCAGATTGCCGGCCGCATTCATCGTGGTGCTTTTCGCTTTATTCAGAAGGCCGCCCATACCGGCTTTTCCGCCCTCCTCCGATGCTGCTGAAGCCGCACCATCCTGTACCTTGCTCATAAATTTGTTCAGCAAACCTCCGTCGTTCACCTCGCCTGTCATCGACAGGAGACTTTCGGCCATCTGACAGATTCTCCGATCACTCATATCACCGAACACCGGGGAAGCAAGTTTTGACTGATCGATGATCTCACGGATGGTTTTGATCTTGTCCTCTGCCTTTTTCTGATTGAGTTCTTTTAGGTGTGCCTCGGTACGAATCCTGTACGGCCGTGTATATCGCTCCGGATAGGGGCTGTCAAGAAGCTTCTGCCGCATACCCACCGTTTCTTCGGCAGACAGTGTTTCGATACTTCCGGTCAAGGTATCCAGTTCCTTCGTCGCCAGGGACCGTACGCGTGCCTCCAGCTTCTCCTCAGCAGCAACCGAGCACTCCCACGGAAAGGCAAGCAGCTCCTCCTGATGGGCCGTCGCCTCCTCAATCGGCAACTGCTCACAGCCCTCAGCGATTGCATCGGTCTGCCGGATCAGGGCCTCTTTTTCGTCCTCGGCCAGATCCTCGATCCCGGCCAGCGAATCATCCTGCTCGCGGACGAAGATGAAAAAGTCCTTGTAATCCACCGTGCCACCGTCATTGGTTTTCAAGACGACATAGTCTGTGTTTTCTTCGTGTTCGAAAACCAGAACAAATTCACAACCGGAGTTCCACGTCTCATCATTGATAACCACATCCTTCAGCAACCGCGCAGATACCTTTTCTCTCGTCGGAAGAAGAGCTCCCTTTGATGCCACATTATACCAGGCCTCGTTGGTGAGAATGATCGTATCGCTTCCTCGTCCGAACAGCTTCTTTTTCTCCTTCCGTCTGCGGATTAGAAAGATCGGAATTTCGATGGGATCCGGTCTCTCCGATGATTCACTTACCGCTTTCTGATAAGCTTCATTGAATTCATCACTCCCGTCATTGAACAGGATTTCGTGTTCCGACTCCTCTCCGAAGATTTGGTGCTCAACACAGAAGTCCGAGAGGATCTGGATTGCTTCACGCTGTTCGTCGTTCATTTCTCCCGGTATGCTCCGGCGGTCACGGCGACGCGCTGCAACAAAATCATCGTGATCGAAAGCAGCTGCCGCATCCTCCTCTCCGTTTTTGGTGAGAAAGATCAGATCCGAGAGCATGTCGGAAACAACATCGAAATCCGGTATGTGTCTGAAATACACTCGTCGGGTCTCTCCATCCTTCAATCCCAGCTCGATATAGTGTGTACCGCCTCTTGTGACGCCGCGATACTCGACAATTTCATCCAGATCTGCCCGGTCAGGCTGCTTGCCACGCAGGTAGAGAGAACGATTGGTCAGTACGATCCCTGTTGAGCCGGCACGCTTTCGTGACCCGTTATAGAAATAGATAATCTTCTCGCCTGCACCCGCTGAGAAAAAGCTTTCGCGCGCATGCGGGGTCCATTTTCCGTTTTTATTCTCATAGCCGGATTGCCCCCAGTAGGAAAGTCGTCTGCCCAGACGACGATCCGGTGCGTAGTTCGCATAGGTGTCACGAACATTGACAACCAGATCTGTCTCCTCGCTTTGAACCGGAAGCCCTTCCTTTTTTCGTACATAATCCAATGCCATATTCGCGATACGGGTGGCATACACCGCACGATCACCGACAAACGGATTTCCGGACAGATTGAACAGATACACCTGCGAGGTCGAATCGCCCTGCTGCGCACATAGACTCATGGGCTTAAAATCCTGGCTGTAATCCGTTGCAAAACCGGTGATCTCGGGCAAATCATAGACGGCTGCTGCCTTTCTTCCCTGACGGATCGGATACACATGCTCTCTCGTGATTATCGCCGCATTATAACCTACAGTAAGTATACACAGCACCGGCTCATCATCAAGCTCCGGGCACCGATCCCGAAACAGCTCCACCATATAGGTAAAGGACTGGTCATAGTGCTCCATCAGAAGAAACTGCGAAAAATCGTTACGACTGTCATCGCCTACGCGGGTAAGTAGATAATCCGTAAGCTCTCTGTCAAAATCCTCCATATAGATATCCGTCTCATAGGTATAGCGTCCGCTTGGGGCCGCTTCGCAATCCTTTCCACCCAGCGCGTGCATAAGCTGGTTGAGAAGATTTGTCAGTGTCTGAGGATCGTCACAGGGCTCATCCATTATCACATGTGTGAGATCATCATAATCCAGCAGGATTTTCCCGTCCTGCAGATAACAGTCCGTATTCAGTATGTCCTTGTAGGGGATACGAAGACCGTTTGCCATCAAACGGATATCCTCCGCTGTAAAGATCACATGATCCTCACCTGACCATGTCCAGAACACCGGCGCGATCGGCTCCGGTTTATTCTGCAGGATATGCCAGCGCGATTTGATGTTTTTCAGAGCCAGTATGTGCGACGGATCGGATGCGTCAAACACCGTGATATTGCGTCCCACACGCCACATGTTTTTCTGATGTGTCTTCAGAATCTCCAAGACTTTTTTCTGCTCGTCATATGTGTCCGAAATATCGGCGGACAGATCCAGAGCCTCGACCAATTCCTGTGTAGAGAGAAAATTGAAAAAGCTTACGAGCTCATCGAGAAAACTCTTCAGCTTCGTCGTATCAATACCCTCTGCCCGGTAGCTCAACCGGATGGCCTCATTCAGTATGATACGCTCATCATTTACCTCGATGCTGTTAATCCTACGGTATGCCAGAGTCTTGCCACGTCCGAAATGGAGTCCGTCACGAGCGGCAAACAGGATAGTAGACATCGTTTCCGTATTCTCGGAGAGGGCAAACCATACGCCGTTCGGCAGGGCGTTCGGGCCGATGATGTGGGGCGTGGCGGAATCGTAGTATTTATCAAAAATAGCCTGAACCCCGATGCGCATTTCCTTCATCAGTTCTGTCATCGCGGTCATCAGGTTTTTCTTGCTTATATCCTCGGATAGATACAGGCGGGTATCCTTATCCAGCAACCCGGCGTACCGCCAATTATCATAGCCGTTCTTTTCTCCGATGAGAGCGGTTTTCTTCGGAACGGTATTCATGCCGTAGAACACCGCCTTCTCTTTCAGATCACTCATCATCTCATCCGGGGATTCCATATCCCGGTAGGAATAGCGTGATGCATATTCATGGAGGATATCCTTTTTCAGCGCATCCATGTCAATATGGAAGAACTCACCGATCTGCTGAAGTTCTCCTTTTTCATCGCCGTAATTCCGGATCAGATTGGCGTAATAGGTCACATCATACGGAGACAGCGACAGCATCTGTGCCGCCATCTTTTCAACCGTCTCCTGATCCGGCAGGAGGAGACAGATATTATTGTTGATGGCCAGTGCACGCCGGACATCAGCGGGATCATATTTTTCAAGGGTGGTTCCGGTATACTGCTCAACTGCCCGGATGTAGGCATAGTGAATATTAAAAGCACTTTCCCACATGGATTGGAGGAATTCTCGTTTGGTGTTTGGATCATAGAACAAGCGGTCCTGCTCATAGGCAGCGGCAATATCGGTTTTGAGATTGCCGATCGCGTTGAATGCCGAGTGTGCTACCCATGTGGCAGCATCGTAGAGCTTGGAGATTCCGACCCCCTTCATAAGACCGCCCAGACCGAAGCCTCCGACTATGAGTCGGGAACGGTTTGCACGGCGATCCCGGCGATACTGCTTTTCTGCTGCCTGCTGCGGCTTGATCCGGTTGTATTGCTTGATGTATTTATCGCATACACCCATCACGGGAAGGATTTCTCCGTCGCAATAATCCTCGAGAAAAATTTCCTGATCGATATCGTAGATCCCCTGTGGGATTAGCAGGCGAATCCCCTCGGTGACAGGTTGCCCCAAAGCCTCGTATGCCTCCTGTTCACAGTTGGCGGCCAGGTCCTCAAGGGAGGAATTCTCCCGGACATACAACTGATGGAACGTGTTTGTCGCCTGATCGGCGTATCCGGTATAGGCAAACCGAAGCTCATTGTACTGCTCCAGCTCATCCGACACCTCGATGATTTGATTGCCAAGTTTGAATTGTTTTGCCATGATCATCCTCCCTGTGCATAATCTGATTTACGGAAACCCGTATGGCAGAATTATATCACAGGGTGTCGGAAAAAGGTTATGCCGGGAGCATAATTATGAGTTTTTCTGCCCGCATCCCCTTGCAAACACAGGTGTTTTGTCATATAATTGACTAGGAAAGTATCACATCGAACCCTGAAAAAAGGTGCCATCTTTGAGGATGACACCGATGTGATTCTTTCCAATTGTACCTAATCGCGGATCTTTTGCTTATATATGGAGATTGTATAGGATCTCTTTCCTATGAACTTGGGATTTGATTGGCGAATAATCTTCTATTTTTTTGTTTAGGCCTCATCGTAGGAGTTTTTCTGCACGCCAAGAAAGCTTCCGTTAGGAAGCCTTAAAAACTATTTAATTGTGTAGTTTATTCCCTCATAGGGCGAAGCCGTCCAGAAAATCTGAAAGTGGATTTGCCACAACAGGGACATTTCATCAAATCGATATTCCATACATCCTTGATGATTTCTTGGATCGACATCCCTTTGTAGTGTGCCGTTGTTCGCCGACGGTTCTGTAACCGAAAGATGATTGTCAGATTTTCGGCCTTGTACCGGTTACTCAGAAAACCATAGTAACGGATTTTCTGAAAACGATGCGGGAGGACATGCCACATCATTCTTTCCAAAAACTCGTCCAGAGAAAGGCATACATCCTTGTATCCTCCGTTTTTATAATCTTTTGCGGAGAATACAACACCGTTTTCATCAACCGATTTGATCCGTTGGTTTGAGATGGCGACACGGTGGGTATAGTTGCCAAGGTATTTAACTGCATTACCAAAGTTGTTGAAGGTTTCCTTGATGTAAAACACCCAGTTTTTTTTATACAGTTCATTAATGAAATCTTTCCATTCATATGAGTTTCGGAGCTTTTCACAGTCGCCTGAAAAGTTGAGTTTTTCCGCCATCCGATACTTCTTCAGATGGCTGAGAAACTTTCCCCTGAACTTTTTCGATACGACATGCACGGGCAGGAAAAACTTTTCACCGCGCAGAAGTATCCTGGTTTTGTCCGGAGAAAGACAGGCACCGGATATCACGCTGTGGATATGCGGATGATGGTTAAGCTCTGATCCCCATGTATGGAGAACCTGTATGATGCCCGGGACACCACCGATAAACTTTTTATCCAGTGCCAGTTCAAGGATGGTTTCGGCAGCGCATTTATGCATCAGGGCATAGATTTCCCGCTGGTTTTCATAGATTAGGGAATTGAGTTCATCAGGAACGGTAAAAACCGCATGATAATAAGGGGAGTCAACCACCTCGCTCTGTCTTGCGTCAATCCATATGACCTTATCCACGGCCTGACAGTTTGGGCAGTGCCGGTTACGACAGGAGTTGTTGTGTATTTCCGTATGGCCGCATTCCTCGCATACGGACATGTTGCATCCCATATCCGGGGTTTTGCACCGGAAGATATCGTTGCCGGCCTTGTATTGAACGCTTGAAAGCGAATGGTTTACTTTGTAGGTAAGCCATCCTGCATGAAAAATATCTGCCACATTATTTCCTTCCATCATGGGTACCGTCCTTTCTAGGCATATCGAAAGGATTCTTAGTCGATGAGATGGTACGACTGGCAAGATGAACATACAGGGTAGTGGATTCAATGGATCTGTGTCCCAAAATCGCCTGAATGGTAAGCAGATCCGCCCCGTTTTCATAGAGGTGAGTACCAAGAGCATGCCGGAAAGAATGGCAGGTCAACCTTCTGGGTAAGCCGAGTTCATCTTCGTGGCTATGAATGTACCTGGACAGATTGATTGTATGCATGGGCATTTTGGAATTTCTGGGTGCGGGAAAAAGCCATTCCATCGGGCGTCCGCAAGAACGCCAGTAGTTCGTTAAGATGGCCAGTGCATTCTGGGATAACGGTGCATACCGATCCCAACGACTTTTTCCGCTGGTGATGTGAATGCGCATGGAATTACCTTCGATATCCTCATACCGGAGACGACAGACCTCACCAATGCGGAGACCCGACGAGTACATGACGGATACCATGGCTTTCATCTTGATGTCCGGGATGGTCTCGATGAAATGGATGGTTTCATCCTGTGTAGGAACGTACGGAAGAAACCTGTCGTGTTTTCTGAATGGAAGCTGGGTTTGATCCCAAGGCTGATGCAGGACATAGATTGTAAAGAATCGAATCTGTGATATTGCAGCGTTGATCGTGCGATCCGAGAGATTCCGCTCGGCTTTGAGATGTTCGATAAAGTTGCGGCGATCTTCCCATGTAACCTGGGAAAAATACTTGTGAAGATGGTTCTCGACATAATCAAGGTAAGCCTTGACATAAGTCGTATAGGATTTTACAGTGTGATCAGTAACCCCGCGAAGAGAAAGCATCTTGCGGAAACGTTTTAAATAGTCCATGATGGACCTCCTTTCAGTGTTTTGATGGTTGAAATTGCAGACATCAAAACGGGAGGTCCACGGGAAAAAGAGCTGAAGCTCGGAAAAAAGTAGTTGCCTGAATGGAAAAGAAGTGATAAACTAATCATGGTAGTAGGTTTTATTTTTCGCTTTCTTTGTTTTTAGGGGTAATTACAAGGATACACGAAAAATCAAAAACTTACTACCCTTTTTTTGAAAAAAGATGAAATAGAGGAAAAAGTTAGATTTCAGAGAAAGTTCGCTTGCCATCGCGGCAGCGATTTGGTACAAT
>JAFYBS010000061.1 GCA_017540125.1 Eubacterium sp. | reverse complement strand
TTGAACAAAATGCATAAAATCAAACGCAAACAACGCGGTCGCCACACCGGCCGCCCAGGTTTTCGCGCCAAACAGTCTTCTGGCAAACAAAAACAGGAAAGGCAGCATCCCGATTCCGAACAGCACTCCGACGATACGCCATCCGAAGGGGTTCATTCCGAACACCCGGATTCCCAGTCCGATCAGGAATTTACCAAACGGAGGATGGGTATTCTCATAGCAGTATTGCCCGTCGATCATCTCCTCTGCCGTTCTTGCATGATAGATCTCATCGAAGTAGGTTCCGCTGCGATAGGAAACCGGATACTCAAACGTATCCTGCTCATCAAATAACGCCGGATAATCCGCCGCGTTCACGGGTGTCAAAACATTCCGATCCGTATCCGTGATCACTACCTCACGGACAAAACAGTCTCCGTCCACCGGTGTCAATCTCACATAACGATAATCATTGGCCAGTGCGTAGGTGTTGCCGCCGTCCCCCTCCGGAACAAGCTGATCCCAGTGGAAAACATCGTTTGCTTTCACCTCTCCCTTGGTCTCATAATTCGTTCCGTCCTGAGAAAAATCAAGGGTGTACCGCCGTCCCTCCAGATGTCCGGCATAAAGGTAGACCATGTCCACATGTTTGATCTCACCCAGATCAAACACGAGACCGGTATAGTCTCCGTTGTTGCACCATTCCGTCTGCGGAACCTTCGTACTGCCCAGGTTGGTCAGAGCGATGGCACTGTATGCCACGATGATCCCTCCGAGCACAAGCCAGTCGTTCTTTGTGAATTTCGGCATTTTTTTCGTCGCACGGATGGCGAATTTTTCCCGCTTGTCGTGCGGTTTTTCCTCGTCCTCACTTCGGACGGATAGATAGGTCGGCGGTTTTCGACGTCCTTTGGAACTGACCGGCCCGATAAAGGGAAGAATTTGTGATTTCGCGTTCATCGCAAACCACAGATAACCGAACAGGGCGATGGAAAACAACGCCGTGAGTCCGACCGCTCCGCCGGTCGGTGCCATTCCCTGATCGGCGGTAGATATTTTATACACATGAGCCACATTGACGTATTGTAAAAATGAGAAGCCGGCGTAAACAGCAAACATCTCTCTCGTAGGCTTGACCAGGAAGGCCGCCAGAAGAAGCACAACAGCCGGGAACATATATCTCTCATGCATCCGCACGGAGAAAAGAAACATCGTGATGATGACAACTGCCATGCTGACAAAATACCGGGACTCATCATTTTTCTTTTTCAACCGGTAAAACGCATATCCGCTGAGGATCACGGCGATGGGAATCGCGAACATCCCCCAGATTTTCATGGGCATCCCCAGGAAAACCTCGTCCTGTCCGACCCAGTTTTTTCCCATCAAGGCCCAGAAGTTGTAGGCGTTTACGGTGGCGTACTCATACTGCCCCATCGTTTCCATATACTGCTTGACAACCGCTCCGACACCGAACGGGATCGAGGCCACGAAAAAGGACGCGATGGCACAGACTCCCCCCAGGAGATCCTTACCGAGCTTCTTCCAACTGAAATCCTCCAAAAAGACCTGTTCGATGATCGTCCAGATCAGGATCGGCGCAAACATGATAGCCTGCGGTTTGATGAAAACACCCAGGATGAAAACAAAATACGCCGGTATCCTCTTTTTCTTCATGCAGAGCCAGCCGGTCAGGAGAACACACAGGGTAAATACACTGTCCGTCTGACCCCAAACCGAAGAATCCATCAGCACGATGGGACTGAGAACATAGAGCCCCGCCAGCAGGCAGGAAGATCCCTCTGAAAACTTCTCTTTCGCCATCCGCCAAATCACATAACCGGCCCCCAGGTCCGCCAGGATCGGAACCAGCTTTGTCATCACGCGGGCGGCCACGGTATACGATTCGATGGAAAACAGACGACTGATTGCCTCTACCACCCACAGGATTGCCATATACCCCGGCGGATAATCCGTGAAAGCATCCAGATGATAGAAATTACTGATGCCGTTGTCATAGATCATATCAGCCCAGCCGAGGAAGCAGTTCATGTCGGTTTTATGACCTTCGTAGTGACCGGCCAGGATCAGTTTGATGACCAGTGCCACTCCCAGCACAACGAGGATCCACATGTACTTTTTCCAGCCTTTTGTTTCATTTTTCACGTACTGACGATAGCCTTCTACCTCGTATTTCAGTCGCCAGAAATAAGCCCCGAGCAGCAGCACCATGCCCAACGCTCCGACTTCAAGAGTCTCCAGAACAAACTTCGTATTCAGGTCCATTTTTTCTCCTCTGTTAACCTCAGTTTACATGGGTATGTGTAAACAGGTGATCCGAACAGTATTCATAATCCCCGTTACACTTAGTACAATACCGGAACTCCAGCCGCGGGTCGTCCTTCTCCGTTCGTCCGCAGATCGCGCACCGGTGAATTCCGCCTCCTCCGGGCGTAGGCTCCAGCGGACGCGTTCGCCTTCGGAACTCCTGCTGTCGTTTTCTCTGAGTATGCTGTGCATGAACCGACGGCTTTCCTCTCCCCAGAAAGAAAAACAAAAGAAAGTTCAAAACCGCTCCCACGATCAGAGTCACCCCATAGTACTGACCGTGCATGATGTAAATGATAAAGTTGAAAGCCAGCAATCCAATGGAAATCCAAGCCATCCATTTGGCTTTGAACGGTATCACAAAATACAGCAAAAATTGCGCGTCCGGTTGCAACAGAGCGAAGGCAAGAAAGACCGTTTCGTTCAGGTATTCAAACGTAACCGAATAACCGATCATATAACCGAGAAGCGGTCCCTGCTCCCATCCGTAAATCCCGCAATTGACGAGATAAAACGCCAGCGTTGTCAGGACGACGAACAGGATTCCTCCGAGATAAAAAAGGTTGAAACGAAACGTTCCCCACCATTTTTCCAGCATCGTTCCCAGAAAATAATACAGATAGGCCCAGATCGCAAACCAGATCACATTGATAAACATACTGCCCTGCGAGAGATCACGAACCGGATAGAGGACAAATGTGATCAGTCTCCAAACCTGGCCGTGAAAAATAGCATTAAAATCAAGGCTCAGATAACTCGCGTAGATCGGCCGCCCGAAAACCCCGTTTGCATCCATCAACCCGAACAGAGCGCCGGCAATGTTGATAATGATCACATATTTCATGAGATGCGGAATTCCGAAACGGGGGAATTTTCTCTCAAGCCTGTCAATAATATTCATGGTAATCCTCCATGCTATAATAGTTTCTTTTTATAGAGAGCGAACGCCACTCCTCCCGATATCAGAAAGGAGATTCCCATCGTTATGACAAACCCGAGCGGTTCATGTGCGAAGGGAATGTTGTCAAAGTTCATCCCGTAGAATCCCGATATGATCGTCGGAATGGATAACACGATCGTCATCGTTGCCAGAATCTTCATCACGACGTTCTGGTTGTTGGAGATAACCGACGCGAAGGTTCCCATCACACCGTTCAGGATTCCGCTGTATATGTTGGCCATCTCGATGGCCTGCTTGTTCTCGATGATGACATCCTCCAGGAGGTCCTCGTCATCGGGGTATTTTTTAATCTTATCCGTACGGAGCAGGCGTTCCAGCACCACCTCGTTTGACCGAAGGGAGGTCGTGAAGTATACCAGGGATTTTTCCAGCTGCATCAGCTCCAGCAGCTCACTGTTTTTCTGAGAGAGCTGCAGCTTCTCTTCAATCTTGTCACTCTTCCGGTCGATGATACGCAGATACCGCAGATAGGATGTCGCGTTCCGATACAGTATCTGGAACAAAAACCTGGTTCTTTTGAAGGTATAAAACTCCTTCACTCTCTGTTTGGAAAAAGCCCGTAATATCGAGGAATCCTGCAGACAGATGGTGATGATCAGCTTCTTCGTCAGGTAGATTCCCAACGGGATCGTCTCGTAGTGGTCCTCATCGTCATGGGAAGGAATATCCACCAGGATCATGGAATAATCATTCTCAATCTCCAATCGGGAACGCTCCTCCACATCCAGAGGCGCCTTCAGATCATCGACTACGATCTCCGTGACCGCGCTGATTTCCTCCAGTTCTTCCCCGGACGGTCGGACAACATTGATCCAGCATCCTTCTTCCGGAGTTTTCACTTCATCGAAGTTGCCTTCTTCATCGGATCTGTAAATCGTGATCAATGTTGCTCACCTCCCCTGCTGTTGGACATAGATAGGTTTATTATACATCTTTTGGGGCATAATGTCAAATTATCGGGCGAAATTATCGGAGAAATTAGGACTTGCATTTTTAAAAGAAATAGGCTATAATTTTGTAATTGCATATAAATATGAAGTAAATCAAAAGCAAAACGGAGGTAACAACATGCTTCGACTGGGTATTGATATCGGTTCCACGACCGTCAAGATTGCTATTCTCGACGACGAAAACCGGATTGTTTTTTCAGCCTATGAGAGACATTTTGCCAATATACAGGAAACGCTTCGGGACATCATCGACCTGGCCCACAAAGAAATGGGGGATCAGGATATCGATCCGATGATCACCGGTTCCGGCGGTCTGTCCATCGCCGATCATCTGAACATCCCCTTTGTACAGGAGGTGTTCTCCGTCGCGACGGCTCTGAAGGATTATGCCCCGCAGACGGATGTCGCCATCGAGCTGGGTGGCGAGGATGCCAAAATCATCTATTTTACGGACGGGATCGAGCAGAGGATGAACGGGATCTGCGCCGGAGGGACAGGCTCCTTCATCGACCAGATGGCAAGTCTGCTGAAAACCGATGCCGCCGGACTGAATGAATTCGCGAAAAACTATCAGGCGATCTATCCTATCGCTGCCCGTTGCGGTGTATTCGCCAAAACCGATATCCAGCCCCTGATCAACGAGGGCGCCGCCAAGGAGGATCTGGCCGCTTCCATCTTCCAGGCCGTCGTCAATCAGACCATCTCCGGTCTGGCCTGCGGAAAGCCGATTCGGGGGCATGTCGCTTTTCTCGGCGGTCCTCTTC
>JAFYBS010000060.1 GCA_017540125.1 Eubacterium sp. | reverse complement strand
GATGCCATAGAGAACACCTGCATCATTGTCGGCAAGTATTTTTTCAAAAAGATAAGCGGATTGACTTTGGCAAACAGCAAAAGCAGAATCATGTACACGAAGATCATGATAAAGATAGACAGCGTGATTCCTCCCACAATCCCGAATACGGAGGCCAGTGAATGCAGACCGGAACCCGACAAGGTTGCGCACATGGAGCAGAAAGCCGCCAGCGGAATCAGCTTCATAAAAGTGGTTGTGATCTTCATAAAGACTTCGTTCAGTTCATCCAGGATGTCCCTTACGTGCTTTACCCGGTCTCCCAGAAGACTGACCGTGATCCCGAAAAAGACAGCCAAAAAGATGACCTGAAGCATATCACTCTTCAGAAATGGTTCAAAAAAGTTCGACGGCACGATATTTTTCAGGGTGCTGAGTATGCTCACCTCGGTGTTTTTGGCGGACTCGGTGATGTCCAATGATATTTCGGAAATGTTTCCCGCCAGGGACGGATCTCCCGGCTGGAACAGGAAAAAAAGACCCAGACCGACTCCGATGGCCAAAATCGATGTCATCATATAGAAGCCCATCGTCTTCGCTCCGATCCTTCCCAGCTCCGACAGATTGGCAAAGCCGGCGATACTGGACGCGATGGACAGGAAAACCACCGGTGCGATGATGATATTGATCATCGACATAAAGATATCCGTCACTGTGGAAAGCACTTTTTCGTTAATCCACGATATGCTGTCCGCGGAGAGTGTGTTATTAAAAATAATCCCAAGAAGAATACCGAGAATCATGCCTCCCAGCGTCAGACGAAGCATCCGGTACCGGGACTTCACGATCGTGACCGTGATGGTGTTCTCACCACCCTTGCGGGAAAACTTCAACTGGGATTCGAAAGACTTCAGAAGCATCGCCCGGATCTGTTCCTCCGTGCCTCCGCTCATGGTCTCCGTGCTGAAGCCGGTTTCGGTAGTCTGATTGATAAATTCATCTGAGAGCGGATTAAACTCTTCTCCCTTGGAAGCGACCTTGATATAAAAATTCCCCCATCGGCGGATGACGGTGACACGGATCTTTTCTCCTTCGCGGGTGGCGTTGTTCAAGCCCACAACCGCCTCCTCCGCCATCAACAGCGCATGGATCTTCTGCCGTTTATCCAGTTTGACCTCTCCGGCCTCCTTCTGGATAAAATCAAATATCTCACTGATATTTCCTTTTTCCGTTTCCAATGTCTTTTTCATTACATATCTCCATTCCGTCGTAAACTCAGCGGCTCATAAATAAGAACCGGAGGCAAACGAACACTTCGGTTATGATATCACATAAGCAGGGAGATTTCAAGTTTTATTTAAGGTCCCGACCACCTGCCAAATCTCACAAATGCGCACTTGACTTTTCCCGCGATTATGATAAAATTTCTCATTATATGTGTTATGGTTGGTACTACTGTCCGATATAATTGATGTAGTGGTGCCACCATTCATATTCATCCCATTCGACAGAAACTATTCAAAAACTGTTTATAGAAACAATCAAGGAGAAGCCATGGCCATAGCAGGAAGCAATCTGGTTCAAAACAACGGGAGCGGAAACGGCAGCATCCCTCAGACCACCCGCACCCGCACCTACCGTCAGGGGAATACCACGCTCTCACTGCGGGAGGGGCAGACACTGAAGGGTGTGGTTACCGATGTCCACGGGAACAAGATCACCCTGGATATGGGTGAGGGCGCCAGCTTCACCGGAGAACTGGAGGATGCCGGTCGCTACTCCATCGGACAGAAGGCCGGTTTTCAGGTCACCTCTCTGGGAGACAACACCATCGTGCTGAAAGCCACCTCGGATGCCTATCTGCTGGGCATGGACGACACGATCGACCAGGCACTGGAGGAGGCAGGCCTTCCCAAAACCGACCGAAACCTGATGATCGTGGAATCCCTGTTGGAAAACGGCCGCTCCATCTCGAAGGACAGTATCATGAACGCCATCCGGCTCACATCCAAATTCCCGGATGTCAGTGCGGATGCCGTTATCACCATGGATCGCCTGAATATGACCATGACGGAGGATTCCGTCCGTCAGTTTGAACAATACAAAAACAATTCCCATCAGCTCCTGTACAAAATGGATTCTCTGACTGACTCCATCGGGGAGATGCTCTCCTCTATCGGAGAAAAAGTCCCCCGGCTGGCTTCTCAGGTCGGATCCGAGCTGATCGCTCTGGCTCTGGACTCCAATCCCTCTCTCGAGGAAAATGCCCTGATCCGGGAGCGTACGCTGCCGGGAGAGGCGGAAATTCCCACCTTTTTCGATGCTGAGGGAAAACCGGTTCCCTCCGATACACTGTTGCAGCTCTCCGGCGAAGAACTCGTCCTGACCGATGAACAGGGGCAGCCGGTAACCATAGCCGACGCACTGAAGCAGTTGACGGAGGCCTCACCGGAACTGGCTTCCAAACTGGCCGCGCTGAACCCGGAGGAAACAGAGGCCGCCGCTGCCTCCGAACTACCGGACGGCATCACCGAGGAAGAAGCCGCCAACATGGCCTCTTCGGAAAACACTCCGGAGGCGTCACAGGAATCTACCGGCGCGCTGAACCGCATGCGAAGTCTGTTTAACAACCTGACGGATTCCGCTGCCGGTGCCATCCGGAGTGCCGTAGCCCAGTCGGGACTTGCCGACGATTTTCGAACCCCCTTTATCCACGAGCAGGTCGGGTATTCTCTGTCTCCGGAGGAACGGGAATCCTTCTCCGCTCTGTTGAAGGACTATCCGATATCCGAAGAGATGAAACAAGCGGTTGCCGATGGAACCGCCACTACCCGGGAGCTCCTGACTGAATTGAGGAGTCAATTCCCCGAATTGTCAGATGAATTATCCGGCAAGCTCCTCTCCGATAAGAGTTTTCACCGGATCATCAAATCCCAGTTTATGACCAACTGGACCCTGTCTCCCGATGAAATGAAGGAAGAAGGGGCCATGCGTCGTATTTATGAGAAAATGAATACACAATTCGGAGTTTTGGAACATTTTTCTGAGAATACTTTGGGGAAAAATCTGTTTCAGGAATTATCGGGGAACGCCAAAGATATGAATCAGAATCTGGATTTTATGAAAACCCTGAATGACACCTTCCAGTACCTGCAGCTTCCGATCAAGCTCCAAAACCAGAACGCTCACGGAGATCTGTATGTGATGACCAGGAAGGAATCCCTTCGGAAAAACCCGAACAAGCTGAAGGCTGTCCTGCATCTGGATATGGATCATCTGGGAACACTGGATATCCATATCACCAAAGAAAACACAGCGGTAACCGCTGCCTTCTATACGGACAACCACAGCACGGAAGCGCTTCTCGGTAAAAATATGGACATGCTGAAGGACGCGATCAACGAACAGGGCTTTGCTTTTCAGGCCACCACCAATCCGAAGGAAAAGGATTTCGATATCGTGAAGGATTTCCTCGGTTCGGAAGCACCGGTGGGCGATATGAAAAGGTATAGTTTTGACTTGAGGGCATAAAAAAAGTGAACAAAAATAACGGGCTGCAAGCAGCCCGTTATTTTTATTCACTTCGCATAGTCAATCACTCTCGACTCCCGGATTATATTAATCTTTATAGTTCCCGGATACTGGAGCTCATCCTCAATCCTCTTGGACATCTCCCTGGCCATAATTACCATTTCATCATCCGAAACCTGATCCGGTTCAACGATCACTCGAACTTCTCGACCTGCCTGAATAGCAAAAGATTTTTCAACTCCCTTGAAGCTGTTCGCTACATCTTCAAGCTGTTTGAGACGATTGGTATAGGTCTCCATCGTCTCCCGACGAGCTCCCGGCCTTGCAGCTGAGATCGCGTCTGCCGCCTGTACCAGCACGGCTATCATACTCTCGGCTTCCACATCCTCGTGGTGAGCCTCGACCGCATTCACAATCAGCGGAGTTTCCTTGTACTTCCGGCACAAATCCGCACCGATCTGTACGTGGGTTCCCTCCATCTCCTGATCCACCGATTTACCGATATCGTGAAGCAACCCGGCACGCTTGGCCGTTCTCACATCGGCACCGACCTCTGCTGCCAGAAGTCCGCACAGATGTGCTACCTCGATGGAGTGTTTCAACGCATTCTGTCCAAAACTCGTACGATACTTCATTCTTCCCAGCAAACGTACCAGCTCCGGGTGGATTCCATGAACCCCTACCTCGAGAGTAGCCGCCTCGCCTTCTTCACGAATGATAGTTTCTACTTCTTTTTGCGCTTTTTCAACCATCTCCTCGATACGGGCCGGATGGATACGCCCATCAATGATAAGCTTCTCCAACGCAATCCTGGCAACCTCTCTCCTCACCGGATCAAATCCGGACAGGATCACGGCTTCCGGTGTATCATCGATGATCAGGTCAACGCCTGTCAGATTCTCGAGAGTCCGGATGTTCCGTCCCTCACGCCCGATGATACGACCCTTCATCTCATCGCCCGGCAAAGGCACGACAGAGATGGTAGTCTCGGACACATGGTCGGCAGCACAACGCTGGATAGCGGATACGATATATTCCTTCGCTTTTTTGTCCGCTTCCTCCTTCGCCTGACGCTCCATGTCCTTGATCAATACTGCGGTTTCATGCTTTACATCTTCTTCGACTTGCTTTAATAAATAATCTTTTGCTTGTTCAGAGGTGAGACCGGAAATCTTCTCCAGCTCGCGCATGTGACTCTGACGGAGCTCTTCTACACGCTCCTTCTCTTTTTCAAAGTTAGCCTCACGCGACTGCTGGGATTTTTCCCGTTTCTCGAGTGCATCCGTTTTCTTGTCCAGGATTTCTTCTTTGCTCAATACACGCTTTTCGTATTCCTGAATCTCTGCTCTCCGCTGCTTAACCTCCTGGTCCAGATCGTTTTTCACCTTGAGGTTTTCCTCTTTAGCTTCCAGCAGGGCTTCTCGTTTCTTGCTCTCGGCTGTCTTCAAAGCTTCATCGATGATTTCTCTCGCCTTCTCATCCGCATTTCCGATCTTGGCCTCATTCAGTTTATTCTGATAGGTCATTCCACTCTTTCTTCCGATCAAAAATGCCACGGCAGCGAGGATCACAACGACGACAGCCGATACCACATAGAACAGCACTGGCACGACGGTGCACCTCCTTATATTTAGTTATCTGCAAGAACTGGCCTCACAGTTATCTATATTTTACAAAAAAATGTCAGAATTGTCAAGAAAATCTTTCAAATGACAGATACCAGGCTCTCCGCATCATACGCCCTTTCAAACAGAATTTCCTCCGCCAGATCCGCCAGATTTTCCTCCGCATGCTCCACTTCCCGGGCATAAAGTCTGGCATTTTCCTGCCGGTCCTCCCGGGTCAGTACCCCCTTCTGCAGGAATACGGCCGCATCCATATCCCGATTCATCAGATAACTCAAAACCACCAGCTTGGCTTTTCCCAGATAATCATAATCATCGATGCTTCGATTCAGTAGCAAAAAGGCATAATATACCAGAAGATGTTCGTATTCATATAAGCGGTTATTTTCTGTCAGATAATTCAACAAATTGTCTGACGCTTCAAGGTATCGCTCCCGAAAGCGCTGATTCTCCTCTTCTTCCCCGACAAAGCTCTGAAACAGACCTTCCACTTTATCCTTCCAGCCTTTCCCGATGCTGGCCAATCCCGAAAACGTCCCCATCCGGATCAGAAAATGGCGATAGACTGCCTCGCCGTCCGATTTTTCCATCGGTTCCTTCTCTTCCCGGGAAACAGCGTGCAACCGGAGATTCTCCGCCCCCCCGGCTTCCCATCGGTTGATGGCCTCCTGAACCGCTTCACTGTGTTTCAGAAAAATCCGGATCCGATCCGTCAGACTGTACTCCCGATCCTGAAGCATACGGATCGCCTCATCGCGGACATTTTTCAAAAATGCCCCCAGCTCCGCTTCCTCCTCGTCGGGTTCCCCTTCCTCCCGGTCCGTGATGGACTCCTCATCCGGCACCTCTTTTTTCACAAAGGAAATCCGCTCCGGTGACCCGTAGATCAGGCGGGCCGCCTCCGGACAGCTGGCACTGAGGGAGATTTCCCTGACCGGATGTGTCGCATCATCGCTGTCCGGAGTATCCGGCATCCTGTCGGAAACCATATACTCCAGATAGTTCCGCGGAGTATGGGTGCAGACCTCGCACAGTGCATCCTCTCCCAACTCCCGGTAGATATCACAGAGGTTGTTTTCATCCAGAAACGGGCAACGCAAATCCTCTGTCAACACAAATCCATGTTGTTCATATACCTCTTCATATCCGTCGTCCGTCCCCTCATACACTTTGGTACAGGCACGCAAACGCGCGCCGAGGTCTCCCCCGACGCGCATATACCGTTCATATGTATCATCATCAATATCGATTTCCCAACCGGCACAGCAGGTATCCTCACATCGATCCGCGATGCAGCGGAACCGCTCATAATACGAAGGATAAATCTCTATCACTCTTCTCTATTCCTCCCCGCCTTCACCTTCCGGCACTTCTTCCGTAGACTCCGCGCCCTCAGCGTTTCCTTCCGTATTCTCCGTATTCCCCGTATCTTCGGTGGTTTCCGTATTTTGTGTATTACCGGTATTCCTGCCGGTTCTCGGATTCGTGTTCCGTCCCGCGGTGGTAGCCGTCTCCCCTTCTGTCGTCGTATCCTCCTGCGTCGTCACCGGAGTCCCGCCGGAAAGCTCCGTCAGATAGCGATCCGCCTGAACCGCTTCCTCCGTACCGGCCTGCACCGCGATGGCCAGCTCATAATACTTTTTGGCATTCTTCTTATCACCCATGTAGTGATAGCAACGCCCCATCAGATACAGAATCTGCTGGTTGTTCTTTATCACCTTGTTCAGCGCTTTCAGCTGTCTCAGCGCCTCCTCATAGCTGGTGTTGATGGTCTCCCTCGCCTTTTGGATCAGGGCAGCCACATCCTCTTCGCTGATGGTGGATACCGTCGTATAGAGACCCTGCGCTTCCTTGAGGGTAAAATCCTTTTTCTTGCAACTGCCGACCGCTGCCGCCGCTCCCAGCTTGTCCCCTGCGATATAAAGGCTGACCGCCTGAAGCAACTTTTCGTAATTCTCCGTTTCCTTCTGTGCCTGCGTGTCCGCATTGGCAATCTTCTGATTCAGAGCATCGATCTCCGACTGCATCGTTTCCTTCTCCGCTTCCAGTGCGGAAATCTGAGATTCCTTCACGGAAATCTGTGCCCCGGCATCGGCGATTTCACTGCCGGATTGCTGACTGCCCTTCATCAACGTAGGCCGTATCAAAACAAAACAGATAACGATTCCCACCACAAGGCCGATCACGATATAGAAAAATGGCATGAGTGACTTTTTTTCTTCGTGATACGTCCCGACCGGCTGAACGTTTTCCAGGGGATCCTTCTTGGCCTTCACCTTTCGGGGCCGGTCCGATGCCTCACCGCCACCGGTCAGTTCGTTCAACTCCCGGATATACCGGAGGGTGGTGGTATTGTTCCGGTCAATCTTCTGGATCCTCTGAAGACATTTTTCTGCCTTGGCATAATCCTTCTCCTTCATATAAAGGAGAGCCAGCAGCTGCCCGGCCCGGACAAAATGGGGATTCAGACTGAATACCTTTTTCAGCTGGATCACTGCCAGATCTTCATTTCCGGATTGAGCTGCCTGCAATGCCGCATTGTATTTTTTGATGGTCTGATCCGTCGCGTCGATGGCCGTCTGGTTTTTCTGCAACGTATCGATATAGTAGTCCGCCGCGTTCCCGTCCGGTGTCAAGTACTTACTGATAACCCACTCACCGAGAGCCGAGGTGATTTCACCCATCTCGTAATACACCAGTCCTAACAGGTTTCTGGCGTCCTTGTTCTCTTTATAAAACCGAAGGCTTTGTTTCAAAGCCACGATCGCACCGGACAGATCTCTGACCTGTGCTTTTTCAAGCCCGATATTGTAGTAGGTGCCGGAGATCCTTTTGACATACTGGATCACCGACAGATCCGACCCGCAGAAACCACACTGTACCGCGTCGTCACCTACCAGCGCACCACAAACGGGACATCTCATACTCTTCCTCCATTGCTTTGCAATTCACGATATGATGTTGGTGTTAAAAGGTGTTTTTTGCGTCCTGCACGATTTCCTTGATGATATCGGTCACATCCGTCATGTTGTTGTTGTACACAACATCTTCCACTTTTTCCACATCCTTGCAGGGTTCAAACTTGGCCAGTTCTTCTTCGAAATTCAGCATGGAATTACTCCTTTCCGCTCAGTGCCTGCAGTCTTTCCTTCACCTGCTCCATCATTCCCTGATACTTTTCCTGTTTGGCCCGCTCTTCTTCTATTTTTTCCGCAGGCGCTTTGTTCACAAAGTTCGGATTGCCCAGCATTTTTTCCGACCGGGTCAACTCTCCTGCCAGTCTTTTTTCTTCCTTCTTCAGTCGTTCGATCTCCTGGTTTACATCCACCAGCTCTTCGAACGGAATATAGATCGTGCCTCCCTCGATCACTACGGACACGGCATCTTTGTCAATCCCGGTACGATCCTCCCGGATCTCCACCTCACTGGCCAGACCCAACGTCGCGAAGAACACCCGGTTTTCCTCGAAGTTCGCACGGACACCCTCATCGCCGGATACCACAAAAACCTTTGCCTTCCGACTGGGCGGGACGTTCATCTCGCCGCGGATGTTTCGGATACCGGAAACAGCTTCCTTGATCCTCTCTACCTTCGCTTCTTCTTCGGGAAACTCACGAAGCTTGCTGTAACTCGGCCAGTCCGAAACCATGATGGACTGTTCTTCCGTTCCGAGCAAAGTCTGATAAATCTCCTCCGTGATGAACGGCATATACGGATGCAGAAGTTTCAGCGCATCGATCAGCACCGTTTTCAGTGTATACAGTGCCGCTGCCTTCGTCGTATCCGTCTCACTGTACAGACGGGGTTTCACCATCTCGATATACCAGTCGCAGAACTCATCCCAGATAAAATCATATATCTTGGAAACCGCGATCCCCAGCTCGAATTTTTCCATCAACGCTGTCACGTCGCGGGACAGATTGTTCACCTTGGACAGGATCCAGCGATCCGCCTGTGTCAGATCCTCATCCCGGACATTCTCATAATCCAGTCCCTCGTTCTGAGCGAAGTTCATCAGCATGAAGCGCGAGGCGTTCCAAACCTTGTTGGCGAAGTTCCGGCTCGCCTCTACACGCTCCCAGTAAAAACGCATGTCGTTTCCGGGGGCATTGCCCGTCACCAGTGTTAACCGGAGAGCATCCGCGCCGTATTTTTCGATGACCTCCAGCGGATCGATTCCGTTCCCCAGCGACTTACTCATCTTCCGCCCCTGGGAATCCCTTACCAGTCCGTGGATCAATACTGTATCAAACGGCACATGGCCGGTGTACTCAATTCCCGAAAACATCATCCGGATTACCCAGAAAAAGATGATGTCATAACCGGTTACCAAAGTGCTGGTCGGATAAAAATACTTATACTCCGCCGTCTGATCCGGCCATCCCATCGTGGAAAAAGGCCACAGCGCCGAGCTGAACCAGGTATCCAGCGTATCCGGATCCTGCCGCATGGGCTTCCCGCATTTCGGACAGTTCGGCCGGCCGTCCTTGGTGACGATCAGCTCTCCGCAATCATCACAGTAGTAGGCCGGGATCCTGTGTCCCCACCACAGCTGTCTCGAGATACACCAGTCTTTGATATTCTCAAGCCAATGGAAATAAGTCTTGTCAAAATGATCCGGAACGAACTTGGTATCTCCCTTTTTCACTGCCTCGATAGCCGGCTTCGCAAGCGGTTCCATTTTTACAAACCACTGCTTGCTGACCCTCGGCTCCACGGTCGTTCCGCATCGATAGCAGGTTCCCACGTTGTGGTCGTGGTCCTCGGTTTTGATAAGCGCGCCTTCCTTCTCCAGATCTTTGATGATCGCCTCGCGGGCCTCATAACGGTCCATCCCGGCATAATCCGGATAATCCTCTGTGATCTTCGCGTCATCCGTCATAACATTGATGACAGGAAGGTCGTGACGCAGGCCTACCTCAAAGTCGTTGGGGTCGTGCGCCGGTGTGATCTTCACGACGCCCGTCCCGAATTCCATATCTACATAATCATCGGCAATCAGCGGGATCTCGCGATGTACCAGCGGCAGGATCAACGTTTTGCCCACCAGATCCTTGTACCGGTCATCGTTCGGATTGACTGCCACCGCCGTATCACCGAGCAACGTCTCCGGACGGGTGGTTGCCAACTCGACGGCACCGCTTCCATCCGCGAACGGATAACGAAGATGCCAGAAATGTCCCTTCTGATCCTCGTACTCCACCTCAATATCGGATATCGTCGTCAGGCAGTGAGGACACCAGTTGATGATGCGCTCCCCGCGATAGATCAATCCTTTTTCATAATATCTGGTGAACACCTCATTCACCGCACGGCTGCAGCCTTCATCCAGTGTGAACCGCTCTCTCTCCCAGTCACAGGAGGAGCCCATTTTCTTCAGCTGGGACACGATCCGCCCGCCGTATTCCTTCTTCCATGCCCAGGCCCGGTCGAGAAACGCGTCGCGACCGATTTCCTCCTTGGTAACACCATCCTTCTTCATGGCTTCCACGATCTTCGCCTCAGTGGCGATCGAAGCGTGGTCCGTTCCCGGCATCCACAGCGTCTCGTAGCCCTGCATCCTCTTGAAACGGATCAGGATATCCTGAAGCGTGTTGTCCAGCGCGTGCCCCATATGAAGCTGGCCGGTGATGTTCGGCGGCGGGATCACAATGGTATACGGATTCTTCTTCTCGTTTACCTCCGCATGAAAGTATCCTTTTTCAATCCATTTTTCATAGAGACGATCCTCGATCTCTTTCGGGTTATAGGTTTTCTCCAACTCTTTACGCATGATTTCTCTACCTCTTTTTTATAAAAATAATCCGATTCCCGGTCACTCATCAGCAACACAGAATCTCACAGCCGGTCTCGGTGACCAGAACCTCCACCTCCCACTGTGCGGAAGGCAGGCCGTCGTCCGTGTATACCGTCCAACCGTTCTCCTCATCGATAAAAATCTTGTCCTTCCCCATGTTCACCATGGGCTCGATGGTGAACACCATGCCGGGTACCATCAACATTTCCGTGCCGGGTCTGGACACATAACTCACAAACGGATCCTCATGGAACTCCAGTCCGCAGCCATGACCGCCGATCTCCTTCACAACACTGTAACCGTTGTCCAGCGCATGTTGATGGACCGCGTGCCCCATATCTCCCATAAAATGCCAGGGGATCACGTTTTGGATGCCGATTTCCATACACTCCTTCGTGACCTCTACCAGGCGCTTCCAATCCGGATCCACCTCTCCGATCATAAACATTCGGGAGGAATCCGAGAAATACCCGTCCAGAATGGTGGAGCAGTCGACATTGATGATGTCTCCCTCCTGCAGGATGACATCCGTCGAAGGAATCCCGTGACACACCTGGTCGTTGATGGAGGTACACACATTCTTCGGATAACCCTCGTAATTCAGGTCGGCCGGTATCCCTCCCATCTTTGCCGTCGTGTTTGCCACGATATCATCGATTTCCTGCGTGTTCATACCGGCGTGGATCTTCTCACCGATCTCATCGAGCACCGCCATGTTGATCACAGCGCTCTTTTTGATGCCCTCGATGTCCTTCTCCGATTTGATCAGGCTCCGGTCAGGGACGATCCGTCCCTTTTTCTCGTAGCCGAGGATCCTCTCATCAAACGCCTCATGGCACATTTTGTATTTTTTTCCGCTCCCACACCAGCAGGGTGCATTCCTCTGCCATTTTTTCATGGTTTCAGCCTGTTTTCCTTTCATCTGTACATACTTAAATGGATTATAGCACAAACAAAACACTCCCGCAAGCCGAAAAAGAAAAAAAACGCCCCGGACTGCTCCGGGGCGCTCTCGCTTTCCTATCATAGACTATTTTAATTATTATTGAAGCCGTTATTCGTAATACTGTCAAGCTCTGCCTTCAACGCATCCAGATCCCCCTCGTTGCTGACGCTCGCCATCAAACCAATGACACCGAAGGTGAACGCCGATCCGTGCTTGGACAGAAGAGGAAGACCCTTTTCATCCGCTGTCGTCTTAACTACCGATCCCATCGCGAAAAATGACAGGAACATGATCAATCCGAAAATCAGCGCGATGATACCGGTGACAAAACCGCCGTTGCCCTTGGCTCTGTCGGTCTTTCCCTTCGCCTGAACGCCGAGGATGATCGCTATGATACCGAGTACGGCACCGACACCGCCACCGATGATACCGAACATCACACCACCGATGATAGACATGATCAATCCGATCACGCCCAATGCCAGAGCGATTCCCGCCGGGCTCTTCGGCGCAACAACGTATTCTTCTTCCATTGCCTTTTCCTCCTTTTACCATAACTTGTACGCAAATTAAAATCAACGGATAAATTATACCATATTTTGTGGAAATTGCAAGCTTTTTTTATTTGCTCTGCTTCCCTGCTATCATCGCATCCGCCCTTTGGAGCAACTCCTCATAAGATACAAAGGGAACACGATAGTATTTACCGTCCGGACTGCTCATGACAAACCTGTTTCCTTCCTCACTGATGATCCGATTAGTCACGCATATGAGATTCAGATCATCATCCAGAAGATAGGAATACTGTGCGGTGTCCAGGATATACATATGACCGGCTTCCGAATAGCGCATGCCGTCATATACCTCTTCATCGATTTGCAGCGTCCGGACCTCCTCCCTGCTTGACGCGTCCAGAATCTTCACCGTGTGATCCCGCAGCACCGCAACAATCCATTTTTCATCCGTCGAATAAAAAACATCATCGATCAAAGCCGGGTTGATCCCGCTGATCTCCGGAGATTCCTCCTCGGCATCTGCCTCATACCATACTTCATCCGCCTCATACTCCGGATCGATGAGTTCCGCTCCCTTCGCGATTTCCGGTGATTGCCTCACCACATAATCCCCCCGGTAAGGAACGTAAAACAAACTATCCCCGCGAACGACTGCCACCTCCACGTTTCCGACCGGCCGATACTGATAAAAACACTCCGTATCGTCATAGAGATAATCCCGGCCTCCCTCATAGACTGATCCGCTGATCGTCAATGCGTGATAAATGTTGTTTTGAACCCAGCTCTCGACGATCTCGTCATCCAGATGCTCGACATACAGCAGTTCCCCCGAATCGGCATCCAGTACCTGTACCCCCGATTCCCCGTCGATAAAAATACCCCCGTCCGCATAGCGGATTTCACAGGAGGCATACTCCGGTAACGCCTGTTCCCAAAGCCTCTTCCCCGTCCGGAAGTCAACCGAAGAAACGCCGGTCCGGGCTTCACCGGTCCGCGTATCGACATCGGTGACCGAATACCAGATGGTATCCCCGTGAATCACCCCGGAAGACTCTCCGACTGCCCTCTCATGATGGGAGTAAATCACGTCACCGTTTTTCTCATCGACAACAACAACATAAGTTCGCTCACTATTCGAAAACGTGATCAGGATCTGTTCCCTGTCAAAGCTCACCGACATGGTATTCAAACCGGTCTTTCCGAAAAGCTTTTTCGTGTCGATCCGATAATCAACCGTCCCCTTCTGATCGATTGCCAGAACACTGTCCTCGGAACAGACAAGTGTCACCTTCCCGTCGGGAGACGGAAAGTAAGCCGAATTGGTCTCGATTTCTGTCAGGCTGTGACGATCGTCCGGGTCGGTCACGGAACGATACTCCACCTTCTCCCCGTCCAGAATGATAATACCATCCGAACCGCAAAATGATCCCGAAAAGCTATCCTCCGCTTTCACCGACTCCCGATCAAACCGGGCCACCTCATCCCCGGTTTCCGTATCAAAAACCCGGGCCGAAACCGGATCGTATTCCAAAACATAACGGCCGTCATAGGACACATCAAAAGATAGGATTTCCTCCTCCGTTTCATACGTCTCTACCGGTTCCATAGAACCGTCAATCCCATAGATATTCATCGCATTATAGAGCATCCGGAGGGCATCCGCGTTGTATTTTTTCTCATCCGGCAGGACACTTCGCAGAGAACGGACGGCATCCTTTCTTTTTCCTTTTCCCATTTGTGTTTCAGCGGATGACGCGATCTGTTCGGCGTACCGGTCCTGCAGTTCATCATACTGATCCGATATGGTGTGATTCTGCTGACGGATTTCCTCGTTCTGCTCCCAAATCTCCGTGTTCTGACGACTGATTTTGACCAGGGCGAATGTGGCAAATACGGCAAATACAAGCACCGCTGCCCCAATCCCGGAGGAAACGGCGATCAGCCTTTTCAGCCTTGCCTCTCTGTGTCGCTGTCTCAAATCGTCGAAGCTCAACCCGAAGATAGCCGCGCTGAGCTTCATCACCGCGGTATCCAACGTTTTGGTTATTTCTTTTTTTCCTTCACCGCGGGTATCGGCCGCCAGAGGTTCGATCTCACGTTTTACGGTACTTACCCGCCCCTCCTCGTCCCTCACCTCAACTTCATCTACGGTCAAAAGACGCGGAAAGGACTCCGCCGGCTCTCCCTCTGCCAGAACCACCAGAATATGCTCTCTGTCGTGTGTCTGCAAAAATACTTCAATCTCCCGCATACACCATTTCGATTCCGGATATCGGGGCGAACAGATACAGATCAGAAACTCCGAGTTTGCCAGGGCATTGTTGATCGGTTCCGACAGATTGTCCGCCAGAGGCAACTCCTCCTCATCACGAAAAACCCTAGAAATCCGGGTCTTTCCGTCCCCTACCTTGCTCCTGGCGGAACGGGGCAGTTTAAACGCTTCCAGCCTCCTGTGGATCGACTGCGCAACAAAACTGTCCGGCTCACAATGCCGGTAGCTGATAAACGCATCGTAGTGCATCCCTTCCAGTTTTTCCATACTGTTCCTTTCCTGCCACAGTTTTTTGCGACTCGCGCATGCGAGACACCTTGACAAAACGATTACAATTCCTTATTATACAATAAAAGTTTTTCCTTCGCAAGATTGCTTTTTTTCCTATATTGGACATTTGTCAGACACGGCATGATCTTCGGAGCGGCATTTATGGGAAAACGCTGTAAAAAACAAGGATAAGGGAGTTAATACATTTTTATGATAAAAAAAATTGTTTTCGGGATCATATCGGTCGTTCTTGTACTGATCCTCGTTATACTGTTTCTCTTTCGGCATGAATTAAGAACGCTGTATTCGCTGGAAGAAAAGTCGCCCGGTGTCTATACCATGACCTATGACGGAGACTATGGCTTTGATGAGTTTTTGAAAACCGGAGCCAAAAGCGATAAAGATATCGAGAATTTTGTCACCAAAAGACTGTTGAAAGGACTGCCGATCAGCATTAACGTAACGGATGCCGGCTGTACGGCATTTGTAACCCGGAACGAAGCCGGAGATGTTATTTTTGGCAGAAATTTTGACTTTGAGTATGCTCCTATCCTGCAAGTTCATACCACCCCTGATGACGGATATGCTTCCATGTCCACCGTAAACCTATCCTTTGCGGGCTATAACAAGGATAATCTCCCGTCATCAGGAATCGGCTTCAACAACTTTTTGACCCTGGCGGCTCCGTTTCTTCCCTTTGACGGGCTGAACGAAAAAGGTGTATGCATGGCACTCCTGGCCGTTCCCGAGGTGCAGAAGAAGGACGATCCTGACAAAGTAACGCTGAACACGACAACCGCCATACGGCTTGTTCTCGATAAGGCGGCATCGGTGGACGAGGCTGTGGCATTACTGAAGCAGTACAATATCTATTTTTCCGGAGATGTGAACTGCCATTTTCTGATTGCGGACGAGACCGGAAAGTCCGTTATCGTCGAGTATTACGACGGCGGCCTGCAGGAGGTGACTACGGATACCGATTATCAGATCGCCTCCAACTTCATCGCTTACCATGGTGTGAACATCGGGGAAGGGTACACGGAGTTTGAACGATACGATGCCGTCGAGAAGGCTCTTTTGGAGCACAAGAATTCCATGACCATGCCGCAGTATGAAGATTTGCTGAATACCATCGGAGTCCGGAACGGGGATGTGGATAAGCTGCAGTGGTCGGTCGTTTACAATCTTACCCGCGACTGCGGCCGGATTTGGCCGTATCGGAAGAGCGAACTGGCCTGGAATTTTGATGTGAAAGAATGATTTGGCGGGGGCTCCTGATATTGGAGACATAGTAAGATGAAGCAGGCAGGCTTACATTACGAAAAATGTTTAACAGGGCTGGCAAATTCCATCCTGAAAAGATTCGGTGTTCCACCGGTGGGGCCGACGCTTCCGCCGGCGGATACACTTCTTGAGAAACATCACAGAAATACCGTGGTGTTTCTTTTGGATGGGATGGGAAAGAGCGTCCTTGAGGAAAATCTTGAAGAAGACGGGCTTCTCCGGTCACATCTGGTGGACACGTATTATTCTGTATTCCCTCCGACGACCGTCGCAGCAACAACTTCGCTACTGACCGGCCTGGATCCATGCGGTTACTCCTGGCTCGGATGGGATTGCTACTATCCGGACATCGATAAAAATGTCACGGTTTATCTCAACACGATTCAGGGGACGAAAGAACCGGCAGCGGATTATCCGGTAGCGGAGATGATCTGTCCCTACAAAAGTATCATCGAGAGTATCAATGAAGCCGGCGGTATGGCATACGGTGTTTCTCCCTACATGGACCTTTATATGAAGGGAAGCGGGCCGTCGAGGCAGCCAAGCAACTTGTCAGATCCGTCGAATCAGGATGTGGCGCGCCCGAAAACATGGAAGCAGATCATCGACCGGGTGCATGAATTATGCGAACTTCCGGGCGAGAAGTTTATCTATGCCTACTGGGAGGAGCCGGATCATACCATGCATAACTCCGGCTGTTTCAGCAAATCAACCAGGCGCGTGTTACGAAGGATCGAGAATCGTCTGGAGGAGCTGGCGGAGCAGCTTACCGATACGCAGATCATCATCACGGCAGATCACGGTCATATCAACTCCCGGGGTGTAGCGCTGGAAAGTTATCCGCAACTCTCAGACTGCCTGGTTCGCATGCCGTCCATCGAGCCCCGTGCTCTGAATCTTTTTGTAAAGCCAGGGCGGGAGAAAGAGTTTGAGCATCTCTTCGAGGAAGCGTTCGGAGAGGAATATATCCTGATGAGCCGCGAAGAGGTTCTGAATCAGAATCTTTTTGGAAAGAGTGAGGAACATGAGCAGTTCTGTCGGATGCTCGGTGACTACATCGGGATCGCCGTATCGGATCTGACCATATATCGTACAGAAAAAGATGCCGCAAAGCATATCGGGGTTCACGCCGGCCTCACAGAGGATGAGATGGTAATCCCACTGATCTCGATAGAATGTGATTGATTGGGATGGAATTCGCCAGCTTTTCCACCTGCTCCCTCTTCTCAAAAAGTACACAACCCCCTTTATGATCGTCCATTAACAGATCTCCGGATTGTAACTCCGTAAACAGAGGTGAGTGGATCGCTGTCCGAAGCGAAGTCTCCTTCACATTGACATCGGAATACGGCGAAAAGGGGCATGGCTCGGCACCGCCTGCGGCATTGATATGAAAGAATCCGCGACCGGCGGCCACGCATCCACCGGAGTTCTTTTCATCGCCCGGGAAGGAGATAAAAACCATCTCCGGATAACCCCCTCGAAGTGCATCTATTTTCTCACGTAAAAAATCTCTTTCTTCCTCTCCGATCGTCATGTGCGATGATTCATCCGCCACCGGAACATATTCTACATAGATAACAGCCTTACAATTCTTGTCCGAAAGCTCCTCGAGAAAAGCATCGGATGTGACCTCCTGAAGATTTTCCGTTGTTACGGTCACGGACACACCGAAGATCAGCTTATTTTTCTGAAACTGATTCATATTGCGGATCAGGATGTCATAGACTCCGGCGCCGCGTCGCTCGTCCGTGGTCTCCTTTTCTCCCTCGATGCTGAGAACCGGGATCAAATTGCGGTGCTTATCAAACAACTTGAAATAACGCTCATCTATGTAAGTTCCGTTAGTGAAGATCGGGAACAGGATATTCTTTCGTTTTCCCGCAGCCTCGATCACATCTCTTCTGATCAGAGGTTCACCGCCGGCCAGCAAGATAAAGCTGATTCCGAGTTCCTCCGCTTCATCAAAAATTTGTGCCCAATCCCCCGGCGATATCTGATCGACCGGCGGGCCGTCAACCGTCGCCTCGTTACAACGGGAATAACATCCGGCACAGTGAAGATTGCACTCGCCGGTGATGCTTGCGATCAAAAACGGCGGGATATGCAGACCGGTTTTTTCGGACTCTTCTCTTTTTTTTGACGCAGCCCGGCTTGCCGAGGCGAAATGAAGCATGAATGCGCTCTCTTTCGGATTCTTCAATGTCGCCCGGATCGCATCCGATACAACACGCTCCACTCCTTTTGTCATGTATTCCTGGATATTAAACGAATTATCTCCTGCCATTATTACCTCATTTCAGATTATACTATTTCCAGGGGCGGGCTTTCCCGAGCCATCCCTGTTCCTCCCAGTACAGACGCTCAGATTCATCGGAACCCATGCCTTTGCTCTGCATAAAACGCATGATTCTGAACAGAAATTTGATTTTAAATCCAACATGTATTTTCGTTTTTTGAATACCTTTGGCAAGCTTATTTACCTTTTTTTCTATCTTTTCTCTTTTCTTTTCCGTTACCTGATCCCAGTTTGCTGCCTGAATCGCAATCCCATATTGCTTTACATATGGGACACCCCAGTATTGAAGTGCCGTTGCGACATCCTTTGTGGCATCTTTTGCTCCGCTCCCGGCGGCTGTGGAAATCACCACTGCTTTTTTTGAAAACATACATTTTCTCGGTTTGTGTGGCATCCAGTATGTAAAGGATAGATCAATAAATGATTTCATCGGAGCTGACGCACGCATGCAGTACGTAGGTGTAGTAAAAATAAGAACATCCGCGGCCTCAACTGCCTGCATTATTACATGCTTCTCCTCGTAGAAGGGACACTTTGTCTCATCTTTTGTACAGGAATAACACCCTTTGCAAAAATGATTGAGTGAACGTGGCAAAAAAAACTCGGTTATATCCGAATCGGGGATCCTATCCGTAAGCATTTTCCCTATGTTATAGGAGCTTCCCTTGTGGTCCTGTCCATGAATAATTGTTACCTTCATTTATTGTCCCTTTCTGTGATTATTACTAAATTGTTTTATGTGGTTTTCCAAATGCTCCAACGCTTCTGTTTCGTATTCCGGGTTTCTGTCACATACGGTGATCAGCGTGTAAATTGGCGAGTAAAACTCGATTGCCAAAAGCTTCGGATCATTTTTCTTAATCCTTCCGGATTGGATCAAGAGCTTTTTTCTCTTTGGAAAAATGTACGAACGCAAGTATCCCGATAGGCAGGAAATATGCGCACCACACGATAAGCGCTAATCTTCCGCCGAGACCATCCCCGCCGGACGACATATTTGAAAACATTCCAGTTATAGGCATAAACGTGCAACTAAAGTAAAACACTCCATGTATCATCATAAGGGCTCTCAGCCACTTGTCTGTTTTGTTTTTTGATTTAATCGCAAGCCCTGTGAAGAAAGTGGAAAGCGCCATCATACCGTAACCGAGCAGGTCGTAGTTAAAAATAAGACCATACCTGTCGAAGCGGAGTAGCTGTTCCATCTGATCGGTCAGTTGTTCGTTGTTTACTGTGGTCAACTGTGAATAATAGACAAGCATGATAAAAACGCTATATACTGCCGCAAGAATCAACCCAATATTCGCAGCAACTTTGCGGTCAGGTTCACATTCATTATGCAGCCCTGCCGTCATCATAATAAATCCTATCGGCAGAATCAGGCAGACAAAATAGCTACCCAAAGAGTAATTGATTATCAAAAATACTGCAAAAAGAAACACGGTAACTATGGTAATCGCCGATCCGATTTTTGCTATTGTTCTGTTCATTTTTTTACCTCCTCATATATACATCGCAAAAATGCCGAATGTGCCTTTCTATGCTATCCAAGCACTCTTTTTCACACTGCGGCTGTCTGTCCGCTCTTGCAATCTGCAGAACAGCCGGTGCGGTAATCTCTACTGAAAGCATCTCCGGATCATCTTTTTTTACAAGGCCTTCATCCATCATCCCTTTGATGATCTTCGCAAACATCCCTTGTATTCCGTCCAGCTGATGCCTGGTCGTAACTTCGGAAATCCTTTCATTTCTGAACTGTTCCTGTACAAGAAGCATCCGCGTTTTTCTGATTATCGGATCCTTCATCGAGAAACGTATCCTTTCCATAGTTACCTTAATAAACTCTTCCCGACTCTCCGGGATCTTGCCGATATTTTTCTCGGACCCGAACATCTCTTCATATCGTTCCTCAGCAGAATCTATCAACGTATTAAATATATCTTCTTTGCTTTTAAAGTGTCTGTAAAGAGACGGGCCTTTGATTCCTACGCGCTCCGCAATCAAGTCAACTCCGGTCCCGTCGTATCCATTTTCCGCAAAAAGTGTTAATGCTTCTTCGAGTATTCTTTCCTTAGTGGACATAACTTCCCCCTTTGATGTTCTTCAGATAAAAATACTTATTGAGTTTTGGATCTCTATCTTCACGAACAAACTCCAATTCATAACCCAGTTTTTTATAGAACTCTGGCGCTTGAAATCCAAATGTCGTAAGTGCTATTTTTATGAATCCCTTTCCACTAAAATCTTTTTCTACAGCAGCAACCAGCTTTCTGCCTACACCGACTCTCCTGCACTCTTTACTGACAATCAAATCTCCTATATGAACCTCATTGTAGTATGCTCTCCCGGTAATGACTCCCAGAATCTTTCCATCCTCTTCTGCGGCATAACAAAACTCCTCATAGTTTAGTGCCACTTCACAATCCGTTGCATAGTCTGAAAACTCCTCATTTATAAAATCGCTTATTCCGGCATCATCAGATACTAGCTTTATTTCCATTGTTCTATTCCCCCTTACATTTTCTTTCTCAACACCGTAAGAGCTGCATAATGATGCACCTCAAACTGTTCTGGCGCTATTTCATCAAGCAGTTTCCTATGTTCTTCATCCCGGCTTCTTCAGAAAGACGTTTTGCCTGCTCTATCTGCTCAGGGGAGATATCAGCCCCAATCCAGTTTGCACCGTATTTATACATATTTCGCGGCAGCACGCCGGTACCTGTCCCGAGATCCAGCACATTCTGACCATCTATGCACAGTCCTCTGTCCACGATTTTTCTATAAAACTCTTCCGGATAAATATCCCTATACTTTGCATATTCCTCTGAAGTTCTTCCCCAGTCAAAAGCTTTACCGGAATCGATTCGATTATCTATTATCTCCATACTTCATACCTCCCTCACCTTTCATCAGATAGCAGTTAATCCTT
>JAFYBS010000059.1 GCA_017540125.1 Eubacterium sp. | reverse complement strand
AGGTTTCGTTCATTCACTGACCGTAGAGCTTTCCCCACAGAGCCTTCGCCCATCCGGTATCGGAGATCGCAAAATGAACGCCGTCCGGATCCACGTTGTGCCAGTATCTGGCCGTGATGAAATGCCCCAGAGGATAACGATAGCTGTGGATCGCCGCCTTCGGATACTCCGAGGTTCCGGAAGTGAAAACCATCACCATCGGATCGTCCCCGCAGGCGTAAGCATCCCCCTCCGGCTTCGGGAAGTGGGAGGAGAAAAACCGTACATCTTTGTTCAGGCTGCGCCAGTCTCCCCGGCGACCGCCTACCATGATTTTGTGACGGATATGTTTATTTCCCTTGACGGCTTTGTCCACTTCATAGGAAACATCACCCTCCGCTGTACAGATCACAGCGTCGATCTTTCCTTTTTTAAAGCGGTATTCAAAATCGGATTTAAGCAGGAGATTGGTGGCGGGCACGGCCACGGCCCCGATCTTGTGAAGGGCCATCATCACAAACCAGAACTGATAATGGCGCTTGAGGATCAGCATGACATGGTCACCCTTTTGGATACCCAGAAAACTCAGATAATTCGCCACTCTTGCCGAGTGCCTTTTGATATCGCCGAAGGTGTAGATACGCTCGCTGCCGTCGCGGGAGATATGGATCAGTGCACGTCGATCCGGCTCCCGGTCGGCGATGGCATCCACGATATCAAAAGCGAAGTTGAAGGAGGACTCATTCTGAAAAGAAATCTCCTTCAACGAACCGTTTTTATCCTCTTTTACGCTGATAAACTCGGAAATCGGCATCATTTTACTGATATTCATGGTTGGCTTCCTCGAACAATATTTCTTACAAATCAACCGCGTTTGCGGTTTTCAAAACTACATATCATCGTAAATAATACATCATATGCATATCGTTGTCAACATATAATAAGGAAAAATATCCCTAACGAATATCTACATCCCGGTCGTTGATGGTGAACTGGAACCGGGCGTCGTCCAGTTTCACTTCTTTCTCTCTGGTGACTTCGTCCACGGGGACGTTGGTCCGGATTCGGATCAGGGCATCGGAGTTTCCTACGGAAAGCTTCGTTTCGCCCATCCCGCCACCGAAGACACGGGCGCCCTTTCCGCGGCCGTCCACCCGGAATCCGGTATAATGAAGCGAGACCTCTGTATTTCCCTGCAGGGCTCCGACGGAGGTAGACTGATCTCCGCGGGTGCTCAAGGCCACACCGGCACTCTCCACATGAACCTCAGACCGGGCTCCCTCCACGGTACCGATCGCGACGACAGCGTTACCGCCGATGACACACTTGACCGAACTTTTGGTGATGTTGGCGCGGACGCTTCCCTCCATCGATCCGATACAGACACCGCCGAAGAGGGAGAAGTCTGTCACGATGGCGCATTCGCTGATCTTCAGATCGACATCCTCGTACATGGCGCCGATCCCGACACATTTATCGGAATTCACCTCCATGAAAAACTTCCCGCGGCGGACATGGATGTTGCCGCCGTGTCCGGAACCGACACAAACCCCTTCCTTCCCGGTGGATTCGATATAGATCTCACCATCCTGCTCGAAGGCGATCTCCCCGTTTCTTGAGAGCAGATCGTTTCCTATCCCATAGTACTCTTCCATATCCAGACGGATTCGCAGATCCCCGTTTCCTTCGACCACCAGTCTGGCAGACTCCGGAACCCGGATGCCGCCCCTGCGCAGGACATTCTCCCCGCGAAATACCAGCGTTACATCCGAGTTCTCCCCCAGGTCGATGCAGGGGCTTCCCTTCACGCTGGAAAAATACACATTCTCGAGGGTGAGCACACCGGTATAATTCGGTGCGATCCGCAGATGAAGATCCGTGGTCATCCCCGGTGTTCCCGTGAAGGTGACATCCCGGCAAGTGGGATTCCCCTCGCCGACCACAATCTCCGTATAACCATCCTTCGTCAATGAATTCAGCGGAACCCGGACAGTCCGGCCCGCTTTATAACTACGCTGTTCGGTTCCCTCCTGTCGTTCGCGATAGAAGGTTTTGATCTCGTTCCGGATATTTTTCCCGATACGTGTGATGATCTCCGCCGCCGGTTTCGCCGTATAATACCCCTGGATCAGATCCACTCCCAGGTGGATCACCATCCGGAGCTCCTCTGTGGTCTCCACCCCTTCGGCCAGCGCCATGATATCGTTGTTGTGGCAAAAATCGATGATCTCCCGGACAAAATACTGTTTCTGCGGTTTGTTCTGGATGTCACTGAGGAGGGACCGGTCGATCTTCACATAATCCGGAGTGTACCGGAGGAGGTTGGCGATGTTGGAGTAACCGGTACCGTAGTCATCGATGGCAATTTCAATCCTTTTCGAGCGATAATACTTCTTCATCTCGTCCAGATCATCCTCGGTAAGCTCAGCCTCCTCGGTCATCTCGACTACGACATTGTCGCAGTGCTTCGTCAGCAGGTCGTCGATCTCACTGGAGGTTCTGTCATCCAGACGTACACCGGGGATGCTGTTGATGAATACCTTTTTTTCTGAAAAAATGTCCTCGCGCTCCTCGACGATTTGGAGGACATTCCGGAAGGTTGCCCGTTCGATATCCATCATCCGTCCCATCATTCCGGCATACTTGATGATACCGATCGGAGAGATCCGGCGCTCTGTCTTGGAGCGCATCAGAGCTTCGTAGGAGTAGATCTCGCCGTTGGAAACACGGACGATCGGCTGGAAATGATAGGTCAGGAGATTCTCGTCCAGGATTTGTTCCACCGTATCATAATCCAGTTTTTCCTCCGGAGTGAGTGCATCCGATATCCGGACGGTGGAGAATTTTCTGGCTTCCGCACTTTTCGACTCGGCGACACGAAGCGCCGTGATGCGACGCAGTGCCTCGAAGCCACGGCATACAACGTTGATCCATTTCAGATAGACTTCATCGTACGTCCGGGGCTGGTTTCCGTAGCTGACTACCGCGTAACCGTAGCACTCCTCGTCAAAGAATATCGGTGTAAAGTAGTATACACTCGGGATTTTCGCCTTCCCCAGATCGGGAAGCATTTTTTCCACATCAAAAAAGTCGTTGGTGCTCACCAGTCCGTCGGAACCGTCGCCGTTGTAGCGGATGGCATGCAGGATTTTCTTCTCATAGCCGTCGGATTTACAGTGAGGGGAATCCTCCCGGTCCATCCCGCACCAGGATTCGTTCAGGCAGAGATGAAACTCGGTGGCACCCCGAAGCTGGTAGGCGTAGGTATAGATCGAACTCAAATATCCCGTCAGGGAGGTTTGTTTGAGCAGATCATCCGCCATGGGATTGAACACGGAGAAAAATCCGTCCTCCGACAGCTCGGTCCCCCATTTTTTTCGTAACGCCGGACCGGGATGGATCGTGCATTGGTCTCCCGTGCATCCGCAGCTCGGTCCCGTGATGATCTCAGCCCGGCCGGTAAACTCACCGAAAGAGCGATGTTTGATCTTCGCGATCAGATAGTCGGCGGCATAGATCCCGCAGAGCTCGGCGGCTACCACGGCAGAGGTGAGCGGTATGGGACTGGACGCCCCTTCCCTCGTGGAATCGTAACCGATGACAGCCACGTCCTCGGGAACACGATAACCCCGGTTTGTCAGTTCCTCACAGACACCGATCGCCATCTGATCGTTCGCACAGGCGATCGCTTCCGGAAGCCCGTCTTCGGAGGCCAGCAGCTGCTCGACACAGAGATTGCCGCTTTTGTACCAGAAATCTCCGTAGATGATACGATCCTCCCGAATCTCCAGGTCGTGCTTACGCATCGCTTCCTTGTAGGCCTCCAATCGTTGCTTGGAGTGAGGATGCCATTTTTTTCCGGTCAGAAAAGCGATGTCCCGGTACCCGTGATCCTCGATCAGGTGAGACACCAGCTCCACCACCGGAGTATACCCGTCGGTGCATACGGACGGAAAATAAGGACTCGGCTGTTCGATGACGATGACCGGTCCGTCGAAGTTGTCATGGACTTCATCCTCTACCCGTTCCGCCACGCCGGTGGTCTGGATCGTATCCTTCAGGATCACGACAGCCTGGAACTTTTTGTAATTGATCAGTTGAAAAATGTTGGCTTCTCCGGCTTCGCGTTCCGGAGAAGACTGGTATTTTCGATACATCGAAAAAACGCAAACATCCATATTTGCCTTGGACGTCTGCGTCAGCAAACCGCGCATAAAACGGCTCTGGTACTCCTCATCCGCCTGGCCTACCAGCACCGCCATCATCCCTCTTTTTGCCACGATTGTTCCCCCGATTCTTTCCTGATTTTGAATCTCATTCATCCCGAAGCGGGACATGGAATATTATATCATTTGAGCCGAAAAAAGTCAATAAAACCTTGCGGATTCAGTTCGTGCATGGTACAATAAAACATATGCGTTACTATTCACGTGATGGTAACACATATGTTTCGGGAGAATCATCAAAATAATCAAGAACAAGAGGATAACAAAATGAGCAAAAAAATCGTTGTCACCGGGATGGGTGCTATCACACCCATTGGAAACAGCGTGGAGGAGTACTGGAAGAATGCCGTTGACGGTGTCTGCGGTGTACAACCGATCACCCGATTCGACACGGAAGAGCTTCCGGTGAAGATCGCGGCGGAGGTGAAGGATTTCGAGCCGACGGACTACATGCCGAAAAAACTTACCCGGGAGATGGATCCCTTCATGCAGTTCGGATACGCGGCGGCGATCGAGGCGCTGAAGCAGGCCGGTGAGGAGGTTTCCGATTCCGGTGAGACGGAGGAGAAAAGCCGTATCGCCGAACCGGCCCGGATGGGTATCGTGATCGGAACAGCCCTGGGCGGAATTGCACCGATCAGTGAGACACAGGACGGACTTTCGAAGGGAGAGCATAAAAAAGTAAGTCCCCGTTTTGTGCCGAAGATCATCGGAAACGAGGTGGCAGCCCAGCTGGCGATCGCCAGAGGATACCGGGGGCCCAGTTTGACGGTGAGCACGGCATGCTCTTCCGGTGGGGACGCGATCGCGACCGGATGTATGCTGCTGATGAGCGGTCAGGCGGACGCTGTACTGGTGGTAGGCGCCGAGTCTGCCCTGACCCCCATTTTTATAAGAGGACTGGTATCGGCTCACGCCCTGTCGACGAATAACGGGGATCCACAGGGAGCATCCCGCCCGTTCGACCGGGATCGGGACGGCTTTGTCATCGGTGAGGGTGGCGGAGCGTTGGTACTGGAGACGGCGGAGAATGCGTCGAGAAGGGGAGCAAAAGCGCTGGCAACCATAGCCGGGTTTGCGAACTGCACGGATGGATATCATGTGACCAGTCCGCATCCGGAGGGGATCGGCGCGATTTTCTGTATGGAACAGGCACTGGCTTCGGCCGGGCTGAGTCCGGAGGATATCGGCTATATCAATACACACGGAACGTCGACACCGGTGGGGGATCCCATCGAGACGCAGGCCATCGCGAAGGTGTTCGGGGGAGAGGATCCCGCGACGAGCGAGACGCTGAAGACGATGGCGGTGACATCAACCAAAGGCGCTACCGGCCATATGATGGGAGCCGGTGGGATCACGGAGGTGATCACCTGTATCCAGGCAATTCGGACGGGGCAGATCCCGCCGACGTTGAATCTGGACCATGTGGATGAAGCCTGCTATCCGCTGGATTTTGTTCCGGGGAAAGCGGTTGAAAAAGAAGTCCGCTACGCAATGAGCAACTCGTTCGGTTTCGGCGGACAGAACTCCAGCATCGTTGTCGGGCGTATTGATTGAAAGGGTGAAATGCTATGAATAAGTGTATGCCGTCGGAGGAAGAACTCTACGATCTGGCGGAGTTGTTCAAGGTGTTCGGAGATACGACCAGGATCCGGATTCTCTATGAGCTGTTTGGCGGAGAACTATGCGTGACGGATATTGCCGGGCGGCTGTCGATGACACAGAGTGCCATCTCGCACCAGCTCCGGGTACTGAAAGTAAGCCGGCTGGTTAAGGCTCGCCGGGATGGAAAAACCGTGTATTACGCACTGGATGATGATCATGTGAGAAGTATCATCGAGAAGGGTGTGGAGCATGTTTTGGAGAGAGAGGGAGGTGCAGAAAAATGAAATTAAAACGATGGGTGGCAACCGTTCTTGCATTAACGATGGTGATACTTACGATTCCGGCTGCAACCATTTTTCCGGAAGGACCGGAATCCTGTGCGGCATCGTTTTCCGATGTGCCCGATATCACGAATGAACAGGCGGCACAGCTGGTCCGGGATGCTTTTGAAAAATACAAAGCTCAGGATATTGTTTTGTACGCGATTCAGGGACCGGAAGGCGAGAGCATCTACGGGTACGATTTGAAAAATGAAGTCGGAGTTGTTCTGCTCGGAGATTACATGGAAGATTTTTACAAGGATGTGGACCTGGACAAGAGCCTGGTAGACTGGTATGATTTTAAAAACTCGTTATTCTATGAATCGTTTCTCGGAGAAGATGGCAATATCGGATTTCATTACAGTCTTCTTTCTCAGGACGAAGCCAGCCAGCTGCAAAATCAGTATTTCTTCGATTTTATCGAAAGAAAGATAAAGACATTTCCTGTGGCCGGAGAGTATTCATACGACGGAGCGGTGCTGGAATACGGCCCCCAGGGTGAGAGTCATATTTGCTATCGGATCCGGGTTCCCGAATCGGATCCCACCCGATACGACCAGGAAGAATACTACCTTCCCAGCACAATTTATATCGGGGTAGACGACGGGGAATTGTACCGGATTGACGAAGACCGCTTCCTCAATACAGCATTCGAGTATACCATAAAGAATTATAGCACGCATTTCGTGTATCCGAAATCCCTGCCCGTACCGGATTTCGTAAAGAAGACAGCCTATCCGGATTCCTCCGTCCGCGTGCGGAAGGACGGACTGTATTACTCGATGGTAGAGTCAAAGTACGAAGGAAATGATGATAACGTAAAAATAAACGCAACCGTATTTGAATACGACTTTAAAAAGAAGAAACCGACGATTCGGATAGCGGACGAGGTTGAAGTCGTAACACCGAACGGAAAGAAAAATGAACCGATAAGAGAAATCGACTACGAAGCGTTTGTAAATGCCAAATCGTTGAAAAAGGTCACCTTCGGAAAGAACATCAAGTATGTCGGAACGTCAGTGTTTGAAAACTGCAAAAACCTGAAACAAGTGAAGATCAACAAAGGTGTCCGTATCCTCGATAACAACGTATTCAACCGATGCAAATCGCTGGAAAAAATCGTTCTTCCGGAATCGTTAGTTGATCTCGGAAGAAACGCATTTTCCGACTGTGTCAAATTGAAAACAATCCGGTTAGGGAAACAACTTGATACCATCGGAAAGAATGCCTTCAAGGGCTGCCGATCCCTGGAGACCATCTACGTCTCAAGCAAAGTGTGGGCAAACTATCTTCGGAACGAAAAAGGAAGAAAACATGTCGGAATTAGAGCGAATGTAAAGATCGTTAAAGTGTAAAAAGGAGGAAAAATTAACATGCTGGAGGAATTGAAGAAGGAAGTATACGAAGCGAACATGGAGCTGGTGGAGAAGGGACTTGTCATCTATACCTGGGGAAATGTCAGCGGGATCGATCGCGAGAACAATTACGTCGTGATCAAGCCCAGCGGAGTGGAATACGACGAGATGAAACCGGAGGATATGGTGGTGGTGGATTTCGATGGAAACACGGTCGAAGGCCGGTATCGTCCGTCCTCTGATACGGCGACTCATATCGAGCTGTACCGGAAGTATGAAGAGCTGGCCGGCGTGGTTCATACGCACTCGACCTGGGCCGTGACCTTCGCTCAGGCAGGGATGGATATTCCGGCCTTGGGAACGACTCATGCGGATTACTTTTTCGGTGATATCCCCTGCACGAGGGATCTGACGGCAGAGGAGATCGGCAGCGCTTATGAGAAAAATACCGGCCTCGTGATCATCGAGACGATCGGCGACAGAGATCCGATGGAGGTGCCGGGAATCGTGGTGAAAAACCACGGTCCGTTCACCTGGGGAACCTCTCCGGCCAATGCCGTATACAACGCCGTGGTTCTGGACAAGGTAGCGGAGATGGCACATCACACACTGACGCTGAATCCGGATGTTAAGCGCGCACCCCAGTATCTGATGGACAAGCATTACTACAGAAAGCACGGCGCGAACGCTTACTACGGACAGAACTGAAAAACACGGATTTCAACAGAGAGGACTTCAAATTGTTTGATACAGAATAAAGCAAAAAAGTCACTGTAAATCTTTAAATACAAGGAGGTAAAAAATGAAGAAAAACATGAAAAAAGCGCTCAGCATTGTGTTGGCAATGGTGCTGGTGCTGACCCTGGTTACGGTTGTATCGAAGAAGCCGTCAAAGGCGGCAGGGGGCTACTGGCTGACCGGTACCAACGGAAGCTCCAGTTGTGTTTACAGCAATGGAAAATTCAAAGTAACCGGTAGGTGGGCCAAAGGAAAATCGATGTCCGGATCTGCCAGCAATTTTTTTAACGGGAATAAGAAGAATGTGAACAAGACCTTCAAAAAAGGGGCGGGGTTCAAAACCGGATCATACGGCGAGGATCTGATTTATGATGATTCTCCGGATCTTTCCGAAGGTGAGCAGGTAGGTATCACCCTGCACCTGAAGATCAAGGGTGGTAAGGTTGTAGCGATGCTGCGTTCTGCTATGTGATTTCCGAAAGGAGGAGAAACAAAATGAAAAAGAGATTGATGACTACGGCAGTGGTGTTTTCCCTCGTGTTTACCATGATGCTCTCGGTCGTTTCCGTGAGCAAGCCTGCGAAAGCAAGCAAAAACAGATGGGGCGGAGATGAGATGGACGACTGGCCGCTGACGATCACCTGCGATCCGGACTTCCCTATCATCGGACCGGAGGTCGGAGAATCAAGAGAAGAGCAAATTAGTGGCCTTCAGTATGATAAGGGAAACAGGACACTCGCGTTTTCCGTAAAGAACTATTCTCCTGATGTTGTAGAGATCTACAAGAAAAAGAAAAATGGTCCCTTCCCCGGTTTTTGGGTAAAGGGGCTGAAAAAGGGGTATGCTCATATCAAGGTTTCCATTAAGATTAAGTATGCCCAAAACGGAAAGAAAAAGTATACCTGGGATATCAAAAAGTATCCGGTCGGACATAACGATGACTGAGTTTGATGGAATTAGAGAGGGACAGATTTTTATCTGATTCCGGTCTGCAAAATGCGTGGTGCAGATGAGCATATTTGATATTTAGAGTGAGGGAGGCTGATCATAAAAAGCATTCGATCGACATTCGTGTGGTCCACAAGGACGACGATGTCATCCTGCGCATCCGGGACAACTGTATGATGTTTGATCCGCTGACCCGTGCCGGTATCCTGGATTCCGAGGACCGGGCTGCCAATATCGGAATCCGAATCGTACTCGGTGTGGCTCAGGATGTGCACTACTAGTGCTACTGACACCAAATAACCGGACCATATTACTTGTCTGTTTTTCCACCTGCTTCGTTGCCTTCACTTGCCGATGCCACCGCATCGACGCGTTCAGGCGCCTTGCAGGATGGAGAAAACATCCTGCGTAAATGGT
>JAFYBS010000058.1 GCA_017540125.1 Eubacterium sp. | reverse complement strand
GTGGATCGTATAGGTCACGTTGTCCTGTGCCTTGTCAAAAAGCATCGGGCTGTCAGTACGGTATCCGGTAAACAGGTACCGTCCCGCGTAGTCCGCGTTCATGTCCTGCTCGTAGATGTACTGGGCATACTGATCCAGCTGTTTGTTGATGTCCTCACGGTCCTTGGCGTTGACCGTACCGGTTGCCGCCTGTGTTACATACTGAACCATGTTGTCCATGACCTTGTCCACGTCCTTGATGGCGGTCTCCGTCGCGTCCATCCAGGAGGTGGCATCCTCGATGTTCCTCTGGTACTGCTCGATCTCCACCAGCGTGGTCCGGTACTTCAGGGCACGCACGGCGATGGTCGGGTCATCCGACGGCCGCTGGATTTTCTTCTGCGTGTTGTATTGCTGCAAATATTTATCATACGCGATCTTATTCTTCTGCATATTCAGCATAGAATTGGTGCGCATCATTCCGTTCGTAACTCGCATAGATTTATCCTCCTTATGTTGAGTGGATTGATTCACAGATTCCGATGCATTACACCGCCGTTCCGTTAATCAACTTATCCAGCACCTGATTCATCACCGAGAGAACCTTATACTGGTTATACAGCATCTGCTGGAACACCATCAGATCCTCTGCCTCTTCATCCTCGTCCACACCCGATACCGACTGCCGGTTCTGGTCGATGGCGGTCAGAAGATTTTTCTGACTGATGGACAGATGCTCGGCTCTGGATGCCTCCACACCCATGGAGGAAGCCAGTGACTGGATGAAAGTATCCGGCGCTCCGTGTAGGAACATGGAACTGTCGTCCTTCAGCTCGGAGAGCTTCTGGATGTTTTCCCAGTTGTCGTTACCGATGGAGGTATAATGTCCCTCGGCATCCTTTACCACTGCCTTTGCCGCCAGCTTCTTCGGATCCAGTATCATCTCGTTGGATACCTTGTAGTTGGCTGCGGTCATATAATAATACGACGCGTCATCCACCTGATCCATTTTCGAGGTATCGAACCCGTGCTTCTCTTCCTTCATCACGTAGTCCTTGCCGCTGGCCGGTGTCTTCGCCGTGAAGAAATCGATACCGAACTCATCGTACAGATCGTGTCCGCTGTTCTGAATCTCGTTGAACTTACTGGAAAACACTCTCACAAACTCGTTCAACTGAGCGAAGTAGTAGGGGATGCCCCTTCCTTCGACGTTTTCTCCCACACTGATAGTCATCTGAGAACTGTACGCCGTCTGAAGCATCGGCTCCGTGGCAACATTACTCACATCCTTCAGTGTAAAGGTGTATGTGTATTCATCCTTGGCAGCGTCATAATCCGCCTTGAATGTCTCATAGCGATAAACCGTACCGTTGACGATCAGCTCACCGTCGTGGGTAGGGATGTTCAGCAGGTTGATGTCATTGATGAAATTCGCTTTGGAATCCTTCGTCGATTTGCTCAGCTGAAGCTCTTTGCCGGACAGGGAAGTGATCATACCTTCCAGCGTGGTGTTGTTGTTTCCGTCGCGAATCTCGAACAGCGACTGGAGTTTTCCTCCCAGGCTCCGGGAATGCTCCAGAAAATCCGTTCCGTCCGACCACCGGAGCGCATAGCACCCTTTGATATCGCAGATTCCGGAGTAAGTCTCCTTCTGCTCGTAGATGATTTCGTTGACGCTGTAGCCGTCTACCAGCGTGTTCCCGTTCAGATATACATAGTACTGGGTGTCCACCGCGAGCTCCTCGGTCTTCCGGCCGTTCTGTTTGTCGATGGTTCCCTTTTTCTCCAGCACCTCGACATTCGCGTACTGCGAAAGCTCGTCGATCAGCAGGCTTCGCTGATCCCGAAGGTCATTGGCGTTGTTTCCGTAGGCCTCGATGACGTTGATCTGGCGGTTCAGCGAGGTGATCTTCTTCGCGATCGAATTGATCTGATCCACCGTGGTTTTGATCTCGGTGTTTGCCTCATCCTGAAGCTGCTGCATATTTTTTCCCATGTTCTGGATGTACTCAGCCATGGTCTGCGCGCGGGTCGCCGCCTCGGTACGTATCGTAAGGTTGTTCGGATTTCCTACCAGATTGGAAAGGCTGGAATAAAAATCATCGAAAGCATCCATGATCCGGGACTTGTCGTCGCTGGTGACGTTGCCGCAGATCAGGTCCTGAAGACAATTCAGATAGTATTGATCGGTCTCGTATTTGTTATAGGTGGACTGGGTACGGATGTATTTGTTGTCGTAGTACTCATTCCGCTCACGGGTGACATCCACGACGCCGACACCGAATCCCTGCACGGTAGATGAGCTTTTGTTCGCTACCAATGCCTCATAATTCGCCGTCTGGCGGCTGTATCCTTTGGTCTCGATATTGGCGATGTTGTGCGCCGTCGTCTGGATTGCTGCGTTGTAAGTCAGCATACCCGTCTTCGATATCTCCATAGATCCAAATGTAGATGGCATAGGCTCACTCCTTTATTCATAAACTGTTTGCAATCTGTTTTGTTCTCACACGGACGTGAGAACTGCGCTGCTGTCAACGGTGACTCAGGACGAGTCACATGGTGACAGCGAGCTGATTTGTTCTCACATGGATGTGAGAACTGCGCTGCTGTCAACGGTGACTCAGGACGAGTCACATGGTGACAGCGAGCTGATTTGTTCTCACATGGATGTGAGAACTGCGAAGCTGTCAACATTATTATCGGTTATTTCCCACAAAAACACAACCCTTTTATACAGAAAAATGCGCCCTTCAGCGCATTTTTCCGGATTTATTCTCTATCTTTAAGCTCCCAATCTCTCGATCAGGTGCTCAAGCATCTCGTCTACCACCGTGATATAGCGGGATGAAGCGTCATAACACCGCTGGAACTTGATCAGATCCGACAGCTCCTCATCCGAGGATACACCCATGACATCCAGTCTCTCGTTGTCCACGGAGTGTACCGTTGCTTCCTGGTTCTCGACGATTCCTCCCCATACATTGGCAACGGTCGCCAGATTGCCGACGATTCCCGCATAATAATGCGTTACATCGTACTCTGTCTGGGAGTTGGGATCCAGCGTTCCCAGGGTGTTGTCAAAATCCTTCACCAGCTGCAGGTTGGCCTCGTTGGAGTAGCCGCCCTTCTCCGGCCGGTAATCACTGTACTTGGTCGGGATTTTCGACGGATCCTGTGCCACATCCGGGTTGATCTGCAGCTGTCCGATTGTGTACTGACTCTTCGACCAAACCTCCTGCTGACGCTCCCACTCCGCTGTCAATGTCGCCCAGTTCAGCGTGGTGGCGTTCTTCACAAAGGTCGTTTCTTTCCCGTTGACCTGCATCGTGATGGTCTCGTCGGCCTCGCCCTTATTTTTGATGGTCGGTCCCTTCAGGATCTCCTCGTTGTAGATCCGTACGGAATACTCCACACCGTCTTCGCCGACGTATTTTCTCTCCGTCTTGTTGAAACGGTCCATACCGCGACGTTTGAAAATCTCCGTGCCGAAGGTACTGTCCCTGTCATCCCCCATGAAACTGTTCTCGAAATCCAGGATTCTCACCGGATTTCCCAGGGAATCGACGATATCGTTTCCGGCGGTGTCCTTCAGCGGGGTACCGTTGATCGTACCGTCTGACGTTGCGTATTTCAGCGGGCTCAGCGTATCGTTGATCATTGTCACGATACCGTGCACCATGGTATCCAACTGCACCTGAATCGTCATCACGATGGAAGGATCCACATACTTGTTGTACTCGTCCAGCCGGTCGGTGTACTCCTTCATCGCCAGGTTGTACGCTGCGATATCACTGGGATAATCCGCCGGTGTCGGTTTTTCTCCTACGTCATTGTCCGTATACTTCGCCGCGTGTCCGCCGCGCGCCACCATCAATCCGCGCAGTGTCCCGACATCACTCCGGTTCGCGGACTCATAAACCAGTGTATCGTTAACGAAGAAATCGCCGCCGTTCTCCCACTTCACTTTCAGAAGCGTCGATCCGGGGTTCCGGTTACGCGGATCCGCCACGGCGAACTCCTGTCCGTTCTGGTCGTATTTTCCGATGGCAACCGTAGTCAGCCGATACTGATTGGTCGTATCCAGCAAAAACTGCCCCTGGGCATAGATCGTGATCGTACCGTCCTTTTCCTCGTTGGTATCGAAATCGATGATCTTGCTCAGGTCATCCAGAAGCTTGTTCCGCTGGTCACGGTAATCGTTGGCCGATTCACCGGTTGCTTCATACTTCTGTATCTTTTTATTCAGATCCTTGATCTGATATACGATGTCATTGATGTGGTCGACCTCCTGTTTGATCTCGGTATCCAGTGAGGTCTGATAGTTGTTCAAATCGCCCTGCAGCACTTGGGCACGCTCGATAAACTGAGTCGCGATGGAGATGACCTGATCCTTGTAAACGATGTTTCCGGGATCCGTCGCCAGCGAGGAAATCGCCTCCTTCAACTCGGAAATCGCCGTCTGGAACTGCTCTCCGTTCAGCTCTCCCATCATATCTTCGATTTCCACGGCGGTCTCTCTATTTTTATCATAGAATCCGAGTCGTCCGTTCTGCAAACGGTACTGATAATCGAGAAACTCGTTTCGGATCTGTCTGGTCTTCTGGATGACGGTTCCTTTTCCGGTCATCATCGCGTTATCCGACGGTCCGATCGCCTTGACATAAAAAGAATCCGAAAGCAACACCTGCTGCCTGACGTAGCCCTTGGTCTGGGCATTGGCCAGGTTGTGAGACGTCGTGTTCAACGACGCCTGCGCCGAGTGAAGTCCGGATACTCCTGTATAGAAGCTTGTCATCAGGTTTGCCATTGGCTCGCCTCCTATTGCGTCGCATCAAATCTCGGATGCGTCGGTGCCATACCGTCAACCTCGGAAGCATTGCTCCCGTAGTTGCTGCTGCCCGACGTCATCTGAGCGCTGCGCATAACATTCATATTAAACTCAACCATGTCCATGGACTCCTGCAGAAGCTCCTTGTTCTGCTCGTTCACAGCCCGCAGTCGACTGACTGTTTTCCGCAGGGCATCATGGATGGATTGAAGCTTTTTTCGATCCTCCGGCTGTCTTTTCAGGGAGTCTTCGATCTCATCGAGGGTGATGGTTTTCGGGTTTTTCCCCAGAACCGTCGCGATATTCACCGCGATCTCTTCCCTCTTTGCCTCCAGAGCCGTGGTCTCATCAACCATCCCACGCTCCTGATCTGTGATAGCCTGCATCTTTTTGAGATCGTTGCCTACGATCGCCCGTGTCTTCTCTTCCTCGATAGGGATCAGCTTCGCATACAGCCGTTCCTCTTCCACAAGCGTGCTCATAAGCTCTTCCATCAAACTGGCCACAGATTATCCCCCTTAAATCACAGCCTTCTACCGGCTAATCGGGAATCAGGGTTTGAAAAATAACCCCACTGATCACCCGAAAAGCCGGTCAGCCATTTTCTCTGCAACAGCGGACAAAGGTACATCGTATGTGCCGTTTGCAAGCTGTTCCTTGATCTCAGCTACGCGGTCCTGACGAACCGGCTCCGTTCCCTGTGCAGCCTTCTTAGCTACCTGGTATGCATTGCCGAAGTCCGAAATCTCAACAGCATCGCGGGTAGCGCCTGCTGCCTGTGCGTACGGAGACCGTCTGGTGTTGTTCGGTCCATAGACCTGATTCACTGCCATGTACGAATCAATTCTCATGTTCCTCAACCTCCGTTTCCTACGGGTTTTTCCCGTTTTTTACGTAATCCGAACGCCTCGAGGACACACTCTTCTCGATTTGTTCACTATATTTATCGGACATATCCGGCAGAAATTAACCCCTAATTCATTATTTTCTATTTATTTATTTCCGACCCCAGTGGATTCGATTGAAAACCAAGTCAGGATTTCAAGCCGTCGCGCTGATTGTCTTTCAACGAGGGGGCTCTTGCGAACGTCGTTGCGCAGGCGAGGTTTTTTCGAGCCGCACAACGTGACGTTCGGAAATGGTGCAAACGGACCCCCGAGTGAAAGACAACAGTGCGACGGTCCCTAAAACTCCAGTCTCTGCTGTTCACTCGGATCCAACTTGAGGTCGGCTTTCTGACCTTTCGCCCCTCTCCGACGGTTCCGCACCCGCCTCGCATTCAACAGCTTCCCGCGATAGCTGAAGGACTCCGCCATCGGATCCACCGCCGTTCCGAACACCAACTTGTCGTCGATTGCCAGCGAGATCGCCTTCACACCGCGGCTGGTCTTTTTGAACTCATTCACCTCGCCCACCGGGAAGCCCAGCGACAGCCCGCTGTCCGTCAGCAGGATCACCTTCTTCGTCCCGGCCAGCACTTCGGAGCCCGACAGCGTCTCGATCCCGACTACTCTGTCGTCCTCGCTGTCCAGCTTCGTCGCTGCGATCTTCTGCCGTCCGGTTTCAAACTCAGCTCCGCTCACCAGCTTGATATAGCCGCTCTGCGTCACAAACATCAACATGGACTCAAACAGCTCCTCAAATCCGATATAGAGGATTCCGTTCTCGTCGTTTTCCATTTTACACAGGTTATGGATCAGCGTTCCCTTGTCCTTCGGCTTACAACGCGGGATCCGGTCCATTTTTACCTGGTACATATTTCCTTTATCGGTAAAGATACAGATTTTATCCGTATTCTGCACATGGATGATCTGCGCGTACTCTGCCAACGCTTCCGGCGTCTGCCGTCCGTAGGCCGCCGCGTCGATGCACTTGGTGTAGCCGAACCGGTCGAACAGGACATAGAGATCCTCGATCACAACCTCCTCGACATAGGCCGCTGCCTCGGTATCCTGCAGCTCCGTCCGCCGCGGAACGGCATACTGCTTTTTGAACTCCCGGAGCCTCCCCTTCATCACCTTGAAGAGTTCCTTCTTATCCCCGAGAATCCGGTTATAATCGCTGATCTTCGCGTTCAGCTCTTCGTTTTCGTTCTGCAGTTTCAGGATCTCCAGTCCGATCAGGCGCTGCAGCGGCATCGCCAGGATGGCATTGGCCTGGGGTTCCGTGAAAAATAAAGTCGCCGCCATCTCCTCGGAGCCTTCATTTTTGAAACGGATGTCATCGGTCACACCGTCGATCAGGCAGGCTTTGGCCTGGGCAACAGAGGAGGACCCGCGGAGGATCTCGATGATCAGGTCGATCACATCCACCGCCCGAATCAGTCCTTCCACCACCTCCAGCCGTTTTTTCGCTTTTTCCAATAAGAATTCATATTCCTTCGTGTATAGCTCCTCCTGGAAATTCACGAAGGCTTCGATCATGGTTTTCAGATTGAAGGTCTCCGGCTGGCCGCCGACGCTGTTTTCCACCGGCCGGATCGCCAGGAGGTTGACCCCGTAGGTGTCCTCCATCTGGGACTTTTTATATAAACCGTTCAGGAGATTCTCGACATCGCGATCCTTCTTTACCTCGACGATGATACGGATCCCCTCCTTCGAGGACTCATCCCGGACATCGGCAATCTCGTCGAAGACTTTGTTCCGCATGAGCTCCACCAGACTCTGGACAAGTTTTTCCTTGTTTCCGGAGACGGTGTAGGGAATCTCGGTGATGACGATATTCGTTTTGCCGTTATCTCCCCGCTCGATCTCCGTGCGGGCACGGACGCGGATTTTTCCCTCGCCGGTACGGTAAATCTCCGGAAGGTCCGCTGCGTTGATGATGATCCCGCCCGTCGGGAAATCCGGTCCCGGGCAGTGCCCGAGCAATGTATCAATGCGGATTCCGGGACTGTCGATATAGGCGATGGTCGCGTCGATCACCTCACCGATATTATGCGGCGGGATATTCGTCGCCATGCCGACGGCGATTCCCGTGGTACCGTTGATCAGCAGGTTCGGCAGCTGGGCCGGCAGGACCACCGGTTCCTGCTCCGTATCATCAAAGTTCGGTGTGAAATCCACCAGACCTTTTTCCAGATTTTCCAGCATGCTCATGGCGGCCGGAGACAGCTTCGCCTCCGTGTAACGCATCGCCGCCGCAGGGTCCCCGTCGATGGAACCGAAGTTTCCGTGACCGTCCACCAGCGGCGCGTTCAGACTGTAATCCTCCGTCATATGCACCAGCGCGTCGTAGATAGAGCTGTCGCCATGAGGGTGGTATTTACCCATCGTGTCGCCGACGATACGGGCGCTCTTACGATAGGGCGACTCCGGTGTCAGTCCCAACTCCTGCATCGCATAGAGGATGCGCCGCTGTACCGGCTTCAGACCGTCCCGCACATCCGGCAGGGCACGGGCCACGATGACGCTCACCGCGTAGTCACGATAAGCGGTCTTCATCTCCTCCGCAAAGTCTAACTGTATGATATTGTCTTCCACTGCTCGTTTCGCCATTTTTCAAATCCTCATGTCATTTTGGAACATCAGGGCTCCTCCCGCTTCGCGGGTCCCTCCTCATGTCATTTTGGGACATCAGGGCTCCTCCCGCTTCGCGGGCCCCTCCTCATGTCATTTTACACATCCAACACCGCGTACTTCGCTTCTTCCATGATGAACTCCCGCCTGGGCGGTACATTCGAGCCCATCAGGATATCCGTGATCTCATCCGCCTCCACGGTGTCCGAGATCGAAACCTGCGCCAGCACCCGCTGTTCCGGATCCAATGTCGTCTCCCACAGCTGGGAATCATCCATCTCGCCCAGTCCTTTGTATCGCTGGAGCTCCTTGATCTTGATCCCCTTCTTGCGGAATTTTTCCAGTTCAAAATCATTAAAAAGGTACTCGTTCACGCGCTGTTTCTTCTTCCCCGAAGTCTCGTCGTAGGACACGCGATACAGGGGCGGCAGGCCGCGATACACCTTGCCCTGATAAATCAGCTCCGGCATAAACCGGTAGAAAAATGTCAAAAGCAGCGTCGAGATATGTGCTCCGTCCACGTCGGCATCCGTCAGGATGATGATTTTGTCATAGCGAAGCTTCGTGATATCGAACTCCTCGCCGATCCCGCAGCCGAACGCGGAGATCATCGTCTTGATCTCGTTGTTCACCAGGATTTTCTCCAGGGGTGCCTTCTCGACGTTCAGGATTTTTCCGCGGAGCGGCAACACCGCCTGGGTTCTGCGGTTTCTCGCCGTCTTCACCGTACCGCCGGCGGAATCACCCTCGACGAGGTAGATCTCGCATTCCTCCGCCTTCT
>JAFYBS010000057.1 GCA_017540125.1 Eubacterium sp. | reverse complement strand
CTGAGCAAGCTCAGACCGTGAAAACTACTTGGCAAAGATCACTCAGTCGTCGAAACAGTTGTGTGAGCCTTCACACAACGTCCACAACGTTAAATGTTTGCTGGCTTAAATATCCAGATTAAAATTGACGAGCATGGTTTCCATACTCTTTTTGTTCTGGTGTTCAAAGTTGTTTCACTATTTAATTATCAAAAGATCGACCGGTTCCTTCTCAGAAACCATATTCGTAAAAAAATAGACGCTTGCGTTTCTCATCGCGTCAGCAAGTAGTATCTTATCAAATATATACGCTGATGTCAACACTTTTTTTCAAAAAAATAAAAATTCTTATATTATATAGGAAGAAAGCGCAAAAAAGCCCCCGCAGAGCAGGGGCTTTTCTATCGATTATCCTGATAGGCTCAGGCTTTGTTCGGGTCCGTGTAGTTGTCCACTACGACACTCGAATCAGCCAGATAGTATACACCGCCGTTGGTGAACATCGGAAGGAAGATGCTGGTAAACTCTACCGTGAACTTCTTGGAATCCTTGCCACCTTCAACATCGATGATCAGCTGGTCTCCCTCGACCTTATCCGTAGCTACCACAGCCGCCATAACGGTCATCACTTTTCCTTTTTCATCCTTGACGATGATAGCCGGATTGGATACTTCCTTGTACTCTACATCCGTAAAGAACGGAATATCCGTCGACAGTGTGATTGCCGTGTAGTCTTTCTGATCCTTCTCATGTGCCGGATAGAAATAGCCAACCTGCTTGATGGACATCTTCTTCGGCTCGATAGTAACCTCTCCCTCAAGAGACTTATCCATACCCTGGAAACCTTTGACTGCTACCTTGTAGGTGGTCTTCTCTTTCAGCTCTTTGCCCAAGCGGATAGAAAGTCTTCCGCCGCGCTGTGTAGAGTATGATGCTCTCTCAAACTGAACTGCGGAACCGGAAGCAGGATCGGTAATCTCTACTACCTTCTGAGCGCTCTTGTCCCAATCCCAGAATCCTTCATAGGTATCACCTTCTTCGAACTTTGTATCAAAAGGAACCGAGTTCGTCGGAATCATCTCTCCGAAGAACACTGTGATACCGGTCGTACCGTCATCGGCATCCATATATCCATCGATGGCTTCGATCTTCAGCCACTCTACCTTGACGGTAGCGGTAAGCTTTGCGGTTTTCACCTTTTTCTTTCCTGCTTTGTACTTCACTTTGGCAGTAATCTTGACGGACTCTCCTCCGACCTTGGCGGACTTCAGAGTAACACCGGCCTTTTTCTTTTTCGTGATCGAAACGACATCCTCGTTGCTGGTCGACCAGGTCGTCTTTTTGATCTTGGCACCGTTTGCGTCGATATAAAGATCACTGTTTGTCGAATCGGAAAGCATCGTTAAATTCTTGATTCCCATCTTCGGTGCTTTCTTTGCCGCCTCAGCCTTCGGTGCTGCGGTTACGGCGGGTACTGCCAGCATGAATGCCAGCGTGGTAACTGCTGCTTTTTTCATTACTTCCTTTCTCATTCTGTATCCTCCTTATAATTTGATGTCGGAGTCAATAGCCTTGACCCAACGGATGTAACAGTGATAATCCTATACCCATAACCCTGTTACGTTATTGGGAATCGTACTCCCCTTCCGTGTCAAACCTATGTCTTATGTTTGGAAAAAAAGTGTTAATTTCCGTCAGTCCTCCTCTGCCGCGCGGGACAGAATATCATAAAACTCGGGATAGTCCTTTTTCAGCCGTATCGGATTTCCCTCACGGTCCAGAAAACAGTGCTCCGAACGGGCATCACAGACAACCTCACCCTGCTCATTTTTCATGATATATTTCATCTTAAGCCGGACGCCCCTGAATTCATCGACACCGACCTCCACGGTGACCACATCGAAAAAAGTAGTGGTCTGCACATACCGGCAATTCACGGCAACAACCGGTGATACGACACCCAACGATTCCAGCCTGGCATAGTCCCATCCCACCTCCGACAGATAAGCCACCCGTGCTTCTTCCATCCAGCGGATGTAATTCGAATGGTGGGTAATTCCCATTTTGTCCGTTTCATAATACTGAACTCTGTGTTTATAATCCATTCTTTCCTCCCCGATTATTCTTCATCGACAAATAGTAATCCGAAAGTACCCGGTCCGCAGTTGGCAGCGATCGCCGGAGATGCTTTCTGAAAATACACTTCATCAAACTGGACCCGTCGCAAAGCCTCGGAACGGATTTCCTCCAGTTCCTTCTGCGTCATCCCCACATAGGTGATAAAGAGGATTCGCCGATCGGCTTTTACCGCACGTTTTTTGATGGATGCCACGTATTTTTCACGAGCATGCTCCGAGGAACCGAATTGCAGTTTCGACACCGTCATTTTTCCGTTTTTCAGAGAAATAACCGGATGCAGCATCAGTGCTTTTGTCACCCGGTCCAGCGTGCCCGGAATCTGTTTGGCCCGCACGAGATAATCGATACTGTCCACCATAAATTCCGTATGCACACGATTACGGATCTGTTCCAGTCTCGCAAGGATCTCCGAGGTCGTGCACCCCATCTCAACCATCCGGCAAGCTTCGATTACCATCAGCCCCTGGCCGCTGGACAGGTGTCCGGTGTCAAACACAGATACGTTATCAAAAGCCCTCGCTGCCTCCATCGCGGCCAGACATCCGCTGTGCCGCACTTTGCTGGAGATGGACAGGTGGATTACATAGTTGGCATGTACCAGCTGTTCGGCAAAAAAGCTTTCATGTGCTTCCACATCCGGTGACACCGTCTCAATCATGCCATCCGTCAGTTCCATGTACGAAACCACACCCTCCGTGTCAATCTCCACACCATCCTTAAAAACGCTCCGGTCTGTCTTTACCATATGAGGGATTATCGCAATGTGATACCGGTTGATCAGACTGCGGGGCAAATCCGCCACACTCTCTGTCGTGATCACGATCGGCCGTTTCTTTCTGTGATCCTCAATCCAGGACACACTTTCCGACAGGATCTCATCGTCTCCCACCATCACAGTCACCAGCTCGCTCGGAAGATTTTTATGCAACTCCTCCTCAAGTGCCTGCCCGCTCACCGGTTTCAGAAGATATCCGTCAAATCCTTCTTTATCATACAGTCGCTGGTTCTCGCTGCCGGCATTTGCCGTGAGAACCACGACCCTGGCTTCCTTGCTTTTTCCGCCCTCCTGTTCCCGGATCCTGTGCAAACACTCGATTCCATCCATCTCGGGCATCATATGATCCATAAAAATCACATGATATTCTTTATCCAGTGTCTTCTCCAGTGCTTCCGGTCCGCTGCCCGCTGTATCGATCTGTACTTTGGTATCCCGCAGAAGCTTGGTCACCACGAGGACGTTCTCCGCCGTATCATCCACCACGAGAACATGTGCCTCCGGCGCTTCAAAACTCTGCTTGTATTCTTCCCGCATATGAACCCGGTGGCTGGCCTCCACATCCATCTCTCCGATCGGCGCTTCATTCACAATCTGCTGCGGAATCTCAATGATGAATGTGGAACCTTTGGTATAAACACTGTTGACACGGATCGTTCCGTCCATCATCTCCACCAGCTGTTTCACGATGGACAGCCCCAGCCCGGTCCCCTCGATATAGCGGTTCTTCTCCTCGTCCACTCTTTTAAATGCGGTAAACAGGTAGGGAATACTCTCTTTTTTAATTCCCATACCCGTATCTTCTACCGTGTAAATCATCTTCACCATACCATCCTGTTCACGCTCACAATGAATGGAAAAAGTGATGGAACCCTCCTTCGTATACTTCACGGCATTATTAATGATATTGATCAGGATCTGCTTGATGCGGACCTCATCTCCCATCAGTTCCTCCGGTACCTCCGGTGCCACATCGATGCGAAACTCCAGTCCTTTTTCCTTCATCCTGAGCCACATCATCCCCACCAGATCCGACAGCATGTCTCCCGGATGATAGGCCACCGGTGTGAGCTGCATCTGTCCGGATTCGATCTTGGACATATCGAGGATGTCATTGATCAGGTGAAGCAGCATTTTGCTGGCGGAGCGAATACTGGTTGCGTCCTCCGCCACCTCATCCGAAACCTCTTCCCTCAGGATCATCTCGTTCAATCCGATGATGGTGTTGATCGGCGTTCGGATTTCATGACTCATACTGGAGAAAAATCGGTTCTGTGCCTCTCCCAACTCCTCAATCTCTTTGTTCTGTGCTTCGACGACACCACGTTCCCGGTTGTACAGACGGATCATAAACCGGATCGTGATACACAGCATCACCCCGACCCCGAGAACCGAAGCGATGGAATCCAGATAAGCGATCCCCGCCGTATGCATATGCAACAACTCAGGATAGATATAGGAAATCACATAACATGCGATAGCCGACGCCAGCAAAAGTCCCAAGTGTATCAAACACAGAACTCCCTGCAGATTTAATCCGATATAGAAAAAGGCATACGCAAACCAGATGGGGGTACATCCATACACACCGCCTCCGGTGAAAAACTCGATAGGAAGAACGATAAAAATAATCCCCAGACTGATGATACTGCTGCCGATTTCAATCTTTTTATACTTCGCCAGAATCCAAGTCATCAGGTACAAAAATACCAGTGTCGATCCCAGCGTGACCATCTTGAAAAATCCTTCCCCGATACAGATATCCCAGATAAAAATGATGGTCAGCGTCACGGCCGCCGTCAGGGAGGTGAGGACGAAGTTTCTTTCCCGTAGACTGACATCGGTATTCGACATATAATAACGGAATCTGCTCAGTTGTTTTTTCATGTCACTCAGCCTCCTTTCCGTCGGAAGATGCCGGACTCACAGGTGTCGGTGCAAAATCAAAGATCTCCGGCTCATCCGTTTCTTTCGCCGGCGCAAAATCCATCACATCCTCGCTTTCGGAGTCCGAATCGTCTCCCCCTACCGGTGCGAACTCGAAAATATCCTCCGTGCCGGTGTCGCCGGATGACTCCTCCCCGGATTCGGAGCGAAGCGCCTCCAGGATATTCCGATACGCAGGCATCAACTGGGGATGTCCCTTTCGGATCGTATCCACATCCTCTTTTTTCGCTGCCTCTTCCAACCGTCGGGCCGTTTCCGAAAGAGCGGCCGCACCGATCATTTTGGATGTACTCTTGATCGCATGCACCCGGATGGAATAATTTCTCCAATCCTTGTCCAGATAATACATCTCCAGGTCGGCAACTTTTTTATCGGAATTGTTGGCAAACTCAGCGAGCAATTTTTGATAAAAAGCACTATCGCCCTGACAGTAACCAAGCCCCTTGTCCGTATCGACACCGAGCACTTTCAGTTTATCAAAAATACCCCCTTCTTCCGTCTCCAGAACACCATCCGGCACGGCCTCTCCTGACTCATCCTCATACTCGAAGGTGACCATATGATTCGGAAGAACACGTCGCAACACGCGCTCCAGTTCAACGATATCCACCGGTTTACTGACAAATCCGTCGAAGCCTTCCCGGAGAAACATTTCTTTGGCAGAGGACACAGCGTTGGCAGTCAGTGCCACGATCGCTGTCTCCTTGTGGTCGCGCTTCAGATCCGTACGAATCCTCTTCATCGCCTCGATACCATCCATCTCGGGCATCATATGATCCATAAAAATGATATCGAACTCACGCTCCGTACAAAGCCGGATCGCCTCGTAACCGGACTCCGCTTTTGTCACAACCATCCCGTAGTTTTCAAACATCCCTTCCGCTACCATCAGGTTCATCGGCTCATCATCCACAACCAGCGCGCGGACACCGTGACAGAACATCCTGCTCTCCCGGCGAACTCCGTCTCCCAGCGTTGTATTCAAAATCGACACTCCCAAAAAACTGTGGAATGGTTTTCGAAGAATCCGCGTGTTGGTTTTTTTCGGAGGTACAAATGAACCATAAGTAACCACGGCAACAATCATGGTTTTGGCCAGCTCCTCCATGTATTCCGTATCGGATTCATATTCTTCCTGACCGACAAAAAGATGTGTCATCCGCAGATTGGGAACCAGCTTTTTCAGGTTCTCGATCGTATCCACACGGTGCATGGTGAGACGCAGTCCCTGAACCATATTCCGAATCATCACGTTATAGAATTCCCGCACACTCGGATGAGCGAATTTATCCAGATGGAGAAAACCTCCCAGAACAATTTTGTCCGGATTGTTTACCGTCATACAATTGCCGTTTTCCACGACAACCTGCGGCAAGCTGACATGCACCGTCGTCCCGTGTCCCTGCGTCGACTGAATGGTCAGAAATCCGCCGAGAGACCGGACAAATCCGGCCACAATGGACATCCCGAGTCCCAGACCGCCTGCTCTTCTGGCCCGGCCCGAATCCGCCTGATAAAATCTTTCGTATATCCTTTCAAGTTCCTCCGTCGTCATGCCGATACCGGTATCCCTGACCTCGATGGACAGATTCTGCCCCTTCTCCTGCTGTATTTCAGTGATACGGACATAGACTCCGCCGGTTTTGGTATATTTCAATCCGTTGACGATCAGATGCCAGAGAATCTTTTTCAGCTTGGTCACATCCGTCTTCATCATCTCCGGCAATTCCGGATCGACATCGATCACAAGCTCCACATCATTTTTGTAATACGGCCGAAGTTCGTTGACAAGATCGTTGATGACGGAGAAGATCAAATACTCCTCTTCATTTACCATCAGATGATTCCGGTCAATCTCTGAGTAGTCCAGAATATCACTGATCTGCTCGCCCACACGCTTCCCTGCATCCAGGATCAACTCGAGATCTTTTTTGATCGCGAGGTCTTTTTCCTTCTCGATACAGACACCGGCCAGACCGGTGACAGCATTTACCGGAGTTCGAATCTCATGGGAGACATTGGCCAGAAAATCGTTCAGCCGGTTCGTCGTATCCTCCAAAACATCAATCTCATCCAGCGTCTTCCCCATCATCCGGCTCCATTTCCGGATCACCAAACGGGATACCCAACCCACCAGCGTGATGATAAACAAATGAAGCGCAATTCGACTGATTACCAATTCATCAAAATCATAATCCTGACGGATCATTTCCATGATATCATATCCGAGAGTGATGTAATAAGTAACCAGACAGAGATTGATCAGGGCCGCCTTCCCCGTCATCGTATAAATGATGATGACCGCTGCCATCACCGCTACGATATCGAAGGCGCTGGTCAGATGAATCCCATAGAAGAAAAATGTCCCCATCATCAACAACGAATAGATCCAGAGACGGATGCTCTCCGGAACCAGCTGTCCGATGTGGAGAATCCACGAAGCAACCAACGCGGCCGCTACTATAACAATAGCCCACAGCTCCCACTTCATCAGGAAGGATTCGACGATCAGCGCTACACTGAACAACGTATAACTGATCAGGATAACCGAATGCGCTGTTCGAAACAATTCATTTTGGTGTTTACTATTCTTCATCCGCTCGCCCTCATTTTTCCCTCATCGTATACTCCGGATCCTCATCGATCATCTGCAGCATGATTTCCGCAAACTGTGGATCGAACTGCGTCCCGCTGCCGTTTACGATCTCGCTTCTCACCACATCCTGCGGCAGGATGTCACGATAGCTCCGCCTCGAGCTCATCGCATCATACGCATCCGCCACGGCGATGATCCTGGCCTCCTCCGGAATCTCCTCTCCGGACAAATCGTCAGGATATCCCCCGCCCCCGTATCGTTCATGATGCCAGTGCGCACCGATCGCCAGCTCCGGCATCTCCTGGATGTTCTCCAGGATCCGGGCTCCCATCACCGGATGTGCCTGAATCTGCGCAAACTCATCCTCATCCAGCTTTCCCGGTTTGTTGATCACGGCATCCGGAACACCGATTTTTCCTACATCGTGAAGAAGTCCCATCATATAGATATCACCCTGCTGTTTGATGCTGTAGCCATAACGTTTTGCTATCTCACGGGCATAGAATGCCACACGTCCGGAGTGACCGTTGGTATAGGTATCCTTCGCGTCGATGGCTGAGGCCAGTGACTGAACGACATGGATAAAAAGCTTTTCGTTTTCTTCTGTTTTCTTGTCTACCGCCTGAGACAGATGACGTTGCAGCCGGATCAGCTCGATGCTGTGGCGAACACGGAGCAACAGGACTTCCGGTGTAAACGGCTTTTTGATAAAGTCCATGGCCCCCAGCTGCAGTCCCTCGACCTCCGTCTCCTCCTCATCATCTCCGGTCAGAAAAATAACAGGAACCTCGTCGATATCTCCTTCACTGATCCGTAATTTCCGAAGCGTATCAAATCCATCCATATCCGGCATTTGGTAATCCAGCAGGATCAGATTCGGACGGTTCTCCTTCATGAAATCCAGCAGTGCGCTTCCCGATGTCAGACCTGTCACACGGATTCCATTCTGGCTCAGGATATGACCGGCTCGCTGAATGTTCACCTTGTCATCATCTACGACTACCACCCAGGGGGTGTCGCCCGTATTGTTTTCCTCCATGTCTTCCGGGACAACCGGACTGATCTCGTAGGTAATTTCAGCTTTTTTTCCTCCGCCCCGTGCTTCCCACAGATCCAGTATTCGTCCGATGACATTGTCTATGTTTTCCTCATCGATCTCCGGGAGCAAAACAAAAAACTGCTCCGACCCCATCTGCATCATAACATCACTGTTACGCAGATGGCTCTGGAGCAGTTCCTTTACTTCATTGATTACATTTTCTCTGTCATTTTCCCCTATTTCCGAACGGACATGTACGGTAAAGAGCGCCCGAAAACCGCTTACATGATATCTCATCATGTAGCGCAGCATATACCGATAGACGTTACCGAACGCTTCGCGTCCCATCCACATAACCGATTGCGGAACGGTCTGCTCTTCGAGTAATTCCGATAGTTCATCGAGATGTACTCTGTCATCCGGCGCATCCGAAGTATTCTTCCCGTTTTCGGACATAAGCTCCTCCTGTTTATTCCGGCTTTCTCGTACCTGCTGCGATCACATCCGAGAACTTCGGTGTCTTGCCGTAGGTGAGTACTCCGGCACGATAAATCCTCGCTGCCAATACGCCGAAGAAACCTACCGACACAATCAGTATGGCAACCGAAATGATCACCTCGTAGACCGCGATGTCACCCAGCACAATTCTCGAGAACATCGCCATCGGCGAGGTAAACGGAAAATAAGAAGCGACAACCATAATCGTGCTGTTTACATTGGTTCCGATATTCATGACTACGATGAAGAACCCGATGATAAACAAAAACATGATCGGCGTCTGCAGCGTGCTGACATCCTCCACCTTGGTGGCCATGGAGCCGACTGCTCCGTAGAGCATGGCATACAGCAAAAAACCCAGCAGGAAGAAAAGCAACATAAGTAAAATCATATTCAACGGAATATTGAAAATCGAACCGATGACAGGTTTGTCATCCCAATACGTTGCATTGATCTGGTAACCGGCAAAGGCGGCTCCGAATATCAGGATCAGTTGTCCCATACCGGCCGCACAGGCCGCCAGAATCTTTCCGAACATCAGTGAATTCGGCTTGGCACTGGTGATCAGCACCTCCATGGCACGGGAGCTCTTCTCCGACGCCACGCTGGTAGCCACCATAGATCCGTAAAGCATGATAATTATGTACAGGGCAAAGATCATGATATAGGCATACAGATAATTCGATACCTGATCGGACTTCAGTGTCTTGATGTCAGGTGTGATAACCACATCCGCAGCGGCCTTGATCTCGTCCGTCGAAGCGCCCTTATCCTTCATGGCGGAAGCAAAGTTCATCTTCTCCATCACCGTCATCAGGGCCTTTTCCATGTTGTCCACCATACTGCGGTTAGCTACCACATAGGTGTAACTCTTCAGGTCTTTGATCAAATAACCGGACTCCAGGGAACTATCCAGGACGCCCGCCTCGAGGCTCGAAGCATCCTCCTTGATCTCAATCTCCCTGTCGCTAAAGGAAGGATCTCCCTCCATGATCGCCTTCACCAGCTCGGCATCCACACCGCCCTCGGTGACAATACCGACTTTCGGGACTGACTTCTCTCCCTCTTCACCATTACCACTGAAGAATCTGGGCCAGAACATCACGACCAGAATCACTGCCACAATCACCAGCGTAAAACCGACGAAGGCTTTATTCTTCATGTATTCCGCAAGTTCATGATTGAAAATGATTTTAAATTGCTTCATGATGCTTCCACCTCCTCTTCCGACTCCTCAGTATCCTTGCTTTTGTCCGTGGTGTATTCCACAAAAATATCATTCAGCGTCGGCTCGTAAACCTTGATCTCGTCGATCTCATATCCGGATGTGATCTGCTGCATCACCTGTTGTTTATCCTCAGGCTTATCCATCTGAAGCAGAAGGCCGCCGTCCTCCATCTCACTCACTTTTCCGGGGAACGCGGACTTGATGGCATCGGGTTTCTGTGTCCGGATCACCAGCTTGTCTCTCTTGTAACCCCTCTTGATTTCATGGATGTCACCATCCAGTACGATCTGACCGCCGTTGAGGATCACGATATGATTGCAGAACTCCTCCACGTAATTCATCTGATGACTGGAGAAGAGAACGATCTTCCCGGCTTCGATCTCATGCCTAACGGTATCCTCGAGAACCAGTGCGTTTACCGGATCCAGTCCGGAGAAGGGCTCGTCCAGGATAACGATATCCGGATTGTGTGCCACGGTCGTCACCAGCTGGATCTTCTGCTGATTTCCTTTGGAGAGGGAATCCAGTCTCACATCTCTGTGCTCCGCCATACCCAGTCTCTTCAGCCAGTAATCACAGGCTTTCACGGCATCCGCCTTGGACATCCCCTTCAGCATAGCCAGATACACCAGCTGATCGATAATCTTTTTCTTCGGATAGAGACCCCGCTCCTCCGGCAGATATCCGGTGGAGATTTTCTCATAATTGATCGGTTTCCCGTCCAGCAAAACCTCTCCGGAATTCGCCCGGATCACATCCATCAGGATACGGATCGTGGTCGATTTACCGGCACCGTTTCGTCCCAAAAGCCCCAGTGCCTGACCACTTTCCACTTTGAAGTTGACACCCTTCAGGACCTGATGTGTGCCATAGCTTTTGTTCAGTTCCTTTACCTCAAGTACCATGCTTACCTCCTTTTATTCTTTGTTTATTTAGTAAAGAGAAATAAATCTCTCCACCAATGCCGTCAGATTGACAATGGCCTGCTCCTTGAAATCGGCGTAGGATAACGGTGCTTCTCCGTCCGCCTTGTCTGAGATGGCACGTATCACCAGAAACGGCACCTGATTATCCGAGCAAACCTGGGCCAGCGCTCCACCCTCCATCTCGCAGGCGTAGGCCTGAAAGGTTGACTCGATAAAATCCTTTTTCTCCTTCGAAGAGATGAACTGATCTCCGGAAGCGATGGTTCCTACCTTCAGTGAATAATCCGTCTCCAACTCTCCGTATGCTTTTTTCACCAGATCCACCACCGTCGCCGGTGTCTCAAAGTATACCGACGGATAATCCGGATTCAGTCCGGCCTCGTACCCCAGTCCGGCCACATCCATATCGTGCTGGCAAAGCTTATCACCCACCACGATATCTCCCTGATTCAGATCCGATGCGATCGCTCCTGCCACTCCCATGTTAATGATCAGATCGATGGTATGTCCGGAAAACTCCGGATCGCTCTTCACCATGGTGATGAAACTCTGCACACAGGATGCCATCGCCACCTTACCGATTTTTGAAACCGTGATGATGAGCCGGCATCCTCCCTGCTCTCCGATATGATACGAGAAGGGACTTGCTTCTTTTTTTTCAAAACTCCCCGCCTCTACGAAAGGACGTATCTCCTCTTCCATGGCTCCGATTATCAGAATCGTTTTCATTCCTGTTCTCCTTTCGGAATATGGTTTACCAAAATCAACCTTCATTATACACCATTTTTCCACATTTGTCATTATTTTTTTTCGTAGGATTTTATACCCTTTTCGTAAAAAAAAAGTACACATCAGAGTCTCGATGTGATATAATATCATGCGGGTATCTATCATGGATCGAAAGGAGGACCAGGGATGAAATCCAAAGGCTTTGCTTTCAGGGTTTTGATCTATGTCACAGTCGTAGTTATCGCCATCCTCATCAGTCTTCTGTATCTGATCCAGGTACAGACCAACCGAAAGAATGCCTATAACTCGTCCTCTCTCCTGATCGACCAGCTGAAAAACACGATTACCAACAACGACGAAAGAGTCCGCTCTCTCACCGCGTCTCTGAAGGAGGACTATATCACCAGAGCGAAGGCCGTTTCCTATATCCTCGACAAAAATCCGTCCATCGAAAAACAGATTACCGAGCTGGCATGGATCGCCAATCTGGTGTCCGTGGATGAGATCCATCTTCTGGATGAAACCGGGACGATATACGGCGGAACCAAACCGAAGGTCTACGGGGAGAACATGGAAACCAACGAAAAGCTTTCCGCCTTTAAAAAAATGCTCACGGAGAAAAACTTCGCCATGTGTCAGGGGCTGACTACCGATACCGAGAACCAAAAACCCATGATGTATGCCATGTGTTGGAATGATGCCAAGAAAAAGCTGGTGATGATCGGCATCGAGCCGATGCGTCTTCTGAATGAGCTTTCCATCAACGAAATGGATGCCGTGATCAAAGAGTTTCCCGCTTATGAAGGTGTCGAGATTCTGGTCGCCAACGACTCGGATAACGAGATCATCGGTGCCACCAATGCCACCTATATCGGAAAGAACCTTTTCCAGATCGGACTCGAGGATAACTCCGACAAACTGAACATCGTCACGGAACAGACTGCTACGATTTCCGGTGAGGATTCCTACTGTTCCATGACCCGCTATGATAGTTATAAAATCGTGGTTGCCCGCTACAAAAGCATCGTGCTTCAGGGCATATGGATCCCCATCCTGTTGACCACCATATATATGATCGTTGCCGCTCTGATCATCGTCTTTATCATCCGTAGGATGACAGCCCGTATCATCGACGAGCATAAAAATGCCAACTCCGATGCGATGACCGCTTTCTCCAACCGAAGAGCTTATGAGGATGCCATCAAGCGCTATGATGACAAATCCTACGAAGAAGATCTGGTCTATGTATCCATGGATCTGAACGGATTGAAAAAGGTCAATGATACCCGCGGACACGAGGCCGGAGATGAACTGATCATCGGTGCTGCCAACTGTATCCGGCAGTGCTTCGGCAACTACGGAGAAATGTTTCGTATCGGCGGGGACGAATTCGCTGCTTTGATGTTCGCTGATTTGGATCGCCTGACAATGGTACAGATGGATTTTGCCGAAGAACAGGAAAACTGGTCCAAAGAACACCAGATGACCCTGTCGGTTTCCTGTGGCTACGTACGGGCCACGGAGTTCCCGGATCTGACGATCCATGAGATCGCAAAGCTGGCGGACGACCGCATGTACGAGGCTAAGGATAAGTATTACAAAACGATGAATATTGAACGAAGAACGATATGATCAGCGTTTTCTTTGATAAAAAAAGGGGCCCGTCGGCACCTTTTTCTAATGTATTTTCTTTCAATCCGAATGCACGATGTTCCATTCGACTTCTTCTCCATCTGCGGCACTTCCGGTGGCGATGACTTTCTGGTCATATTTTTCATCGTTATCTGCTTTCAGTGTACTGAAAAGAATCGTCGCTCCCGCAACCAGTCCGGCAAAAAACAAGATGAAAAGTATCGTCGAAATAATCGTTTTCACTTTGCTTTTTTTGCTGTAAACCATTCCCATGATTAATCTCAAATCCTCCTCTGTACCTGTTCCGGATTCATCGCAAACATCAATGCGGATTCCTCGGAAATCAGACCCTTTTTATACAGATCCACGATATACTGATCCATCGAGATCATCCCGAGCGGTCCGGATGTCTGGATCACGTTATCGATCTGATAGTTCTTCGAGTCACGGATCATGTTGCTGACAGCCGGAGTGATCTTCATAATCTCTACGGCAGGAACCATTCCTCCTCCTACTTTCGGTATCAGCTGCTGTGACACAATACAGTTCAGAACCAGAGACAGCTGGATTCGAATCTGCTCCTGCTGGTCCGCAGGGAAGGAATCGATGATACGGTCGATGGTGTTGACGGCGCCTTTGGTATGCAGGGTAGCGATGACCAGATGTCCGGTCTCTGCTGCCGACATCGCCGTACGGATCGTCTCTCCGTCACGCATCTCTCCGAGAAGGATGACATCCGGTGCCTGCCGGAGCACGGCCCGAAGTCCCGTCAGATAACTCTGGGTATCGATCAATACCTCTCTCTGCGATATGATGGCCTGATTATCCCGATGCAGGTACTCGATCGGATCCTCCAGCGTTACGATATGTGCCGAACGGGTTTTGTTGATCCGGTCGATGATGCAGGCCTGTGTCGTAGACTTACCACTACCCGCCGTTCCGGAGATGATGATCATTCCATGCTTCACGTTGGAAAGCTCGATGATGGATTCCGGAATCCCCATATCATGATAATCCGGAATATCAAATGCGACGATACGGATAACACAGGATTGTGAACCACGCTGAAAATATGTATTGACACGGAAACGAGCCAGATGTCCGATGGCGAATGAAAAGTCGTCATCCCCCTTCTCGACGAAGTGTTCTTTGTTGCGTTTCGCAGCTACATATATCTCATCGATCAGCGCCTCTGTCATATCCGGCATCAAACGCTCGTGATCATCAAAAACATCCTGGATGTTGCCGGCCAGCTTGTAGCTCACGGCTGCACCGGTGATGATAAAAATATCCGAGGCTTTTTTTTCTACCGCCTTTGATAAGATTTCTTCCAGATTATGCATAGCTTCTTTTGTCCTCCATGTTATTCATCAATCGTTACGGTTCCGGGCATCGGGTCTCTCTCCGGATCAAAGACAGGCAACGAGGTATCCGGTTCCCAATCACCCGTATATACCTTCTGCCATCTCACAATCTGGTATCCTGAGGACTCCCCGCCTCCGAAGCGAAGCAGCACCTCACACTCCAGATCCTGATTGTCGTCGATTTTGCAATGATAGGTTGCAAAAGCATCCCAATCCACATAGCCGATCCCCTCCGCTATAATCCGTTTCACGCCGTTATCGGTTTTCTCGGCACGGTACAGCTTGACACCCTCCGGCTGCTCTCCGGCACGGATTTTTGCCAGGATCTCCTCCGCCTCCGTGTCGGCTTTATAGTAGTTTGTCACTGCCTCGGTAGACTTCTTTGTCAGGTTGTGATTTGCAGTCGCCGTAGACAGAGACAGTAACGCGAATACAACAAAACAAAGCACGGCGAAGATGGTCAGGATCGAGCTGCCACCCACCGTGGTAAAGGACATTTTTCTTCGTTTTCGATTGCTTGTTTCCACCGGTTTCTCCTCGTCTTCTATTTTGCCGTCTGCTCAGCCAGCTGCCAAGCTACATCTACCGTATACACCGGGTCGGCTTCCTGTTTCCCTTCCTCAGGGTATTCCCAGACTTTCACCTGAGCCCTCTGGAAAGACGCCTCGCCACCGGTCTTCTCGACGTCTCCGGCATCCAGAACCACCCGTAACTCATCGTCATCGTATTTTTTCTCGATACTGTCACCGGAATCATCCGAAGACGGGATCAGTGTCCCTCCCAGCTTTTCGGCTGCTTTCTTCAGATCTCCGTGATAAGCCTTGCAGGTTTCGATCACCTCGGTTGCCCGCATCGCCGCCGTCTCCTCCGTCGTTCCGTTTTTTGACAGACGATCCGAGTAAACAAACGCCTGCAGACATATCGCTGCGGCAAAGGCAAATACAAACACCATGATCAGCTGTTCCATCAGCGAAAGAGGTGCTTTGCTTCTCTGATAACTCATCCTACTCCTCCGCCTCCCTCTTCTTCATCCAACGACTCTCCCCTGGTTCCGTTCAGAAGGCTCCTGGCAGAAACCGTGATCCGGTTCTCCCTGCCGTCCATATCCTTCGCCTGAACCGTGATGACACCATCCTCCATAGAGAACTCCAGTCCCTGGGCATCCAGTATCGGGTAACCGTCCCCGGGATCGATATTGTTATCGGCGATCGTCAAAATCTCATAGATGTGTCCGTCATAATAATAAATTCGCTGATCATAAACATCTCCGTCGATATCACGATACAGATGAAGGGTGTTCACACCGTCATCCTTCGAAGCTTTGGCAAATCCGCCGACGGCAACAGAACCTACCTGATCCGACTGGCGGATCTTCGCTGCCACATAGGAGGTGATGATCCGACGGTTATAAGCGTCGTTATCACGCCCCACCAGACGCTGATAGCTGTTCGCACCCAGTGCCAGCACAGCGATGACCGTGATGGCAAACACGGCAAAAAGCACCAATACGAAGGCGCCTTCGATGTTATGCTGTTGTCCTGCTTTGCGCCTCATCCTTCTTCCTCCGCGTTTTTCTCCATCACTGTAATCTGAGGCATGACATTGTCGCCGAATACCTCATAAAAGACTCCATACCGATCATGATCGATCTGGATTCCGTAGTGATCCTCAATATAATCCACGCTGGGAGGGTAAACACCCTCTGTCGCGTAACAGGTCATCACCGCTTTTCGTACCGAGTTCTCCAGCTGTTTCAGGCTTTCGTTCTCCTGCCGGTTTCCGATTTTCGTCGAAGCGATCGCCAGAAGCACGGCAAAACACACCGGTATCACTATGATGATGATCGATTTAACCCATGATTTCATATTAATCCCCATTTCATCCAATCGACGACATGATGTTTACCAGAGGCAGCATCACGGCTACCAGGATGATTCCAACAAGCACCGATGTGATAATAACGATGGTAGGTTCGATCTTTCCGACCTTTCGCTCGATATCCATCTGCACAGCATCATCCATACGTCTGGCGATCTCTGCCATCGCATCATCCGAGGTTCCGGACTTGGCACCCAGATCCAGAATCCGGCAGTACGATGCTTCCAGGATCTTCTCGGCACGGAAAGACTCCGCCAGCGGTTCCCCGCGCTCCAAACGCTCCAGACAGGCCTCGTAT
>JAFYBS010000056.1 GCA_017540125.1 Eubacterium sp. | reverse complement strand
TGCCGGAGCCGGAGCCGCTGCCACTACCGGAACCACTGCCACTGCCGGAGCCACTGCCGGAGCCGGAGCCGCTACCACTACCGGAGCCACTTCCACTATCAACGGATACCGTTGCTACATCCGAGAGGATCGGTGCCGCATCCCGAGCGGAAACCTCACAATAGTAATACTTGCTCCCGCTGGCGATCGCCGGTACAGTATAGGTTCTACTCGTCGCACCCTCAATCAGTGTACCGCCTCCGGCGGTCGTATCATCATCTTCATACCATTGATATCGGATCACACCGATACTCCCAAGCGCTCCCTCATCCTGTGATGCTGCCACCGACAACGTAGCACTGGCAATGTTCGGAGCAACAGAAGTGGTTTCCGCCGGTTGAGTGTCAATCTTCAATGTCCCTTTGTAGGCTAGGACCGTGAGGATATAAACAGGAATTGTGTAACCGACAGCATTGATCGAAAAAGAACCCCTTGAGTCAGCCTGGTTATAGGCCGGTCTTATAACCTCCCCACTATCAGAAACGGTCGGGCTCCATGAAACATCCCAATTTGAATGCCCGGTTTCACTAATAATAGGGTGTGCTTCCGTTCCCTGTATCGCTATCTCTACTCCATGACACGTGATTACTGTACCATTCGATGGGGCCGAAAGATTTGTCCTTATCGCATTCCATGATGTATTTTCGCCCCCTATCAGCGACCACCAGTTGTTTTTCGGATCCTCTCTGAACCATTCTACAAGAGCATCCTTTTTGTCTTCATTTGATATTGCTCTATGTGTCACTGTCAATTCAATTATAACATCCACATACTCTGATTCATCTCTAACCCGGGCAGTCAATGTCACACTCCCGTCCTTATCGAAACGAGGTGGTGTTACTGTGCCGGTTAACGGATCAACTATAGATGAATCCGAGGATGACCACGCGAGGGATACATCGCTTATTCCATCAATCGATGCCGGCAGGTACAGATTGCCTGTCACCGCATTTTGATCATTATCATTGGCTATCAAATCCCAGTTCACAGCATCTGCAGCATCTTTTACGTTACTCGAAACAGCTAACACGGTGATGGTAAAAGTCTTCGTAGTAGTGGCTGTCCCTTTCGTTATCGTTGCTGTCAAATGTACTGTAGCGTTAGAGGAACCTGTCGGACGAGTTACGGTTCCATTCGCTGCATTTATACACGCATTATCCGAAGACCAGGAAACAGCTGTTCCGTATTTAAATTGATCTCTCAAATCCAAATCGGTTCGTACATAATCCTTGTATGCATTGTCTTTTTTAATTGTATTCCACTCTAAAGCATCCGATGCTTTTTCAACAACAGATTGATTCTCGTTTTTCGTTGTTACTGCCTTTATACAGTAATTTTTATAATCACTATCATCCGGAATAATCCATGTCGTTCCATTTTCTGAATAATAAACCTTACTGTCTCCCAGATTCCCTGATGAGTCAAACGGAATATAGATGTATCCACCCGTTGTTTTACTAAACTTCAACACTACTGCAAATGTTGTTCCGGCGGCACCAAGATTTATTGCATCCTGCAAATCGATCGTGTACCATCCCGGATATGTAGCAGTTATACTTCCTTTAGAATTCTCAGCGCTAAACGAATAGCCGCTGAGATTATCTGCCGGATTCACTACACAATCCACCGAAACATTACAGTTAGCATCATGAACAAAAACCCGGACACTTTTCAAACTCTCGTTTGCAGATTTTGTCACATATGTCTTTGCGGCATAGGTTGTCCTTTCATAATAACCGCAGCCCTCTCCTTCAAACCTATAATCTGTCTCGTACACAGTTGAACCCATGTCGTACGGAGATACCCCGTTTACTGCAAAGGTCTTTAACGGAAAGTTTGTATCCCCATAGGAAATCCAAAAGTATCCCTCATCTCCCCAGTCGGTTCCCCAACTGTTTTTAACCAACCATGCTCCCGGAGCATTCGGACGATGATTTGCGTTAAAGTTTTCTACCGGATAGTCATTGTCCCAACCAACGATTTCAACAGTATGACTGGTAATCAAGTATCCGTCTTTCTTTTGCTCAGCATCCAAATAATAAGATGCTGTTTCATCATTATAGTACGCCGGAGCCTGAGACGATCCGGTTGCCGTTGCAGTTCCCATCCAATACATGGACGCGCCAACACCACCATACGTTCTGATTGCCGTCTTTATTGCCTCCGTCTCGGCATCTGAGGGTTTGTCTTCCCCTGTCAGAAAAAGGATATTCTTTACCGTATAGCTCTTGTCCTTTTCCTTGGATACAGACAAATCACGATCCGGTAAGTCTGCATCAGGATCCGCATTCGGAAGAGCATACGGATCCTGATCCTCATTCACCGCACCGGATAGGTTGGTTCCGCGCATCAGATAGGCTGAAGAATAATAACGATTTCCCCCTCCGCCTTCTCCATTTACACTACCCGGTGACCTGTCAAATCCCTGGTCGCTGTTTTCACTGTGGTTACTGGTCGCATAGGCCATATGCAACTCGGACAGGTTCGGATTGGAAATACCGGATTTTTTCATATTGGCTTCTACCGTCCCATAAGCACCGAAGGTCCAGCAGATACCATTGGTTCCCTGATTACGAACAGGTGTCTGATAGGTATTTCTCGAATCATAACGCTCAGGAAGCTGCGACTCCGGGCCGGAACGGGTTCGCTCGCCATATTTCGGATAGTTAAGCTCATGCTTCTCCGGAACTTCTCCCGGAATAAACTCCGGAACGGTGTCCTCCGTCGGCAGAACCGTATTCGTAGCTGCGCCGGAGACGGTCTCATCAACCGCTGCCGCCGCGCCGGATGCTGTATTCGCTGAACCGGCAGCTGCGGTCCCATCTCCCTCCGCTGCCATCGACGGCGTAACGAAAGAAGCCGGCACGATCAACGACAGTGCCAGCACATATGCCAATCCCTTTTTTAAAATCCGTATGTTCATGGAATCACTCCCTTACAAATCCAAAAGCGCTCCTACACCGACAGTTTACCACATTTCCGTTAAAATGGCAAGAAAAAATGGTGGATGACGGCCATTCATTGCCCTGCTCAGAAAACGCCGATTCCTCAGTTTATGATATCGCCGATCAGCTGTACCACCGTGGCCGCCAACCAGGCGATCATGCACTGCCACAGGATCACGTACAGCGCCCACCGCCGCCCCAGCTCACGCCGGACTGCGGTCACGGCCGCCACACACGGCGTATACAGAAGGCTGAAAACCAGGGCGGATGCCGCCGTCAGGCTGCCGATCGCCGCCAGTTCTCCTCCCGGAAACAGCACCTTCATCGAAGCCACCACGCTCTCCTTCGCCATAAATCCGCTCACCAGCGAAGTGACGATGCGCCAGTCCCCCAGCCCGGTCGGCTTCATGACCGGTGACAGAAGTCCGGCGATGCTTGCCAGGATGCTGTCCTGCGGGTTGTCCACCATATTCAGGGTGAAGTCGAAGTTCTGCAAAACCCAGACCACGATCGTCGCCACCAGGATCACCGTGAAAGCCCTCTGCAGGAAATCCTTTGCTTTCTCCCACAGGAGCTGCCCCACATTTTTCAAACGGGGCAACCGATAGTTCGGAAGCTCCATCACAAAAGGCGCCTGCTTCCCGCGAAACAGCGTCTTTTTATAGATGAGAGAAACCACGATTCCGATCGCGATGCTCAGAAAATACAGCCCCGTAATGATCAGCCAGCTGCTCTGCGGGAAGAACGCCTGGATGAAAAATCCATAGATCGGCAGCTTCGCCGTACAGGACATGAACGGCGTCAGAAGGATCGTCATTTTTCGGTCTCTCGCGCTCGGGAGCGTTCTCGTCGACATCACCGCCGGTACGGTACACCCGAAGCCGATGAGCAGCGGCACGATGCTGCTTCCCGACAGACCGATTTTTCGCAGAAGATGATCCATCACGAAAGCCACCCGGGCGATATAGCCGCTGTCCTCCAACACGGACAGAAAGAAAAACATGATTACGATGATCGGCAGGAAACTCAGTACACTTCCGACTCCGCTGAAAAGCCCATCCAGTATCAGCTTCTGTATCACGATGTTGACATTGGCATCCACCATCGCGTCGCCCAGCAGGTTTCCCAGGCCAGTGATTCCCCGTTCCAGCAGGTTTTGGAAAAATGGTCCGATCACGCCGAAGGTCAGCAAAAACACAATCCCCATGATCAGGATAAACAGAGGGATTGCCGTATACTTGCCGGTCAGTACCCGGTCCATCTTCCGGCTTCGGATGTGCTCCCTGCTTTTACCGGGCCTTTTCACACACCGGTCGCAAACTCGGTGCGAGTAGGCATAACGCATCTCGGCCATCGCGGCGCAGCGATCCAGCCCGCGCTCGGTTTCCATTTGGAGCACCATATGCTCCAGCATTTCTTCTTCGTTCCGGTCCAGCTTCAGCTGCTTCGTCACCCTCTCGTCGCCTTCGATCAGCTTGGCCGCGGCAAATCGAACCGGCAAATCCTCCCGCTCGGCATGGTCCTCGATCAGGTGGATCACCGCATGGATACAACGATGCACGGCCCCACCGTGATCCTTCGAATCGCAGAAATCCTGCCGGAGCGGTTTTTCCTGATACCTTGCGATATGGATGGCATGATGGATCAGCTCTTCGATGCCCTCATTTTTCGCGGCAGAAATCGGTACCACCGGGACGCCCAGCATCTCCTCCAGCGCATTGACGTTGACCGAGCCGCCGTTTCCGGTCATCTCGTCCATCATGTTCAGCGCCACGACCGTCGGGATGCCCATCTCCAGCAGCTGCATCGTGAGATACAGTGACCGGTCGATCGTTGTGACATCGACGATGTTGATGATGGCGTGGGGATGCTCCTTCAGCACAAAATCGCGGGATACCAGCTCCTCTCCGGAGTAAGGAGACATGGAATAGATTCCGGGCAGGTCGGTGATCCTCGTCTTCTCGTAGCCACGTATCACGCCGTCCTTGCGATCTACGGTAACCCCCGGAAAGTTGCCGACGTGCTGATTCGAGCCGGTCAGCTGGTTAAAAAGCGTGGTCTTTCCGCTGTTCTGATTTCCGACCAGGGCGAAGGTGAGTATCGTTTCCGGCGACAGCGCATGGCCACTCCCCTTGGGATGAAATTTTCCTTCCTCACCGAGTCCCGGATGGCTGACCGGTTTTTCCCAGTCTGTTTTCTCCGATTTTTGCTTTTTTCGGTCGGGAGAGGCCGACTCCGACTCGTCCGATTCCTCATATCTCGCAGATTTCGCAGCCTTTTTCGGGGAGGTCTCCCCGATCCGGTCGATCTGAATCTTTCCTGCATCCTTTCGGCGAAGGGTCAGCTCATAGCCGTGCATCCGCAGCTCAAGCGGATCCCCCATCGGAGCAAACTGAACCAGAGTCACTTCGGCACCGGGAATCATCCCCATATCCAAAAGGTGCTGACGAAGCGCTCCTTCGCCTGCCACCTCTATGATCCGACCCGACTGTCCGGGCTTCAGTTCATCCAGCTTCACTTTACTCCTCCTCGATTACCGTTCATCGCCGTTACTCTCGGTTCAACCCCCACCCATCTTTTCGTTTTACGCTTTACAGTCTCTCCGTGATACGCTGCTTTCAACTGCGAGTGCCCAGGATCTCATCGGAATCCAAAACAACCGTAAACGGCCCCTCGTTCACCAATGACACCTTCATGTCGGCACCGAATACTCCTTTTTCCGTCACCGGCACCCGCTCGGCACATTTTTCACAGATATACTCATACAGCTTCTCCGACATCTGAGGCTCTCCTGCCTCGGTAAAGCTGGGGCGGTTGCCCTTTTTGCAATTGGCATAGAGCGTGAACTGGGAAACCAGCAACAAGCCCCCGTCCACATCCGCCAGTGCCAGATTCGTTTTGCCGTTCTCATCATCAAAAATACGGAGCTTGATCAGTTTGTCGATCATTTTGTCCGCGATTTCTTCCGTATCCTCCCGGCCGATCCCGATCAGCACCAGGAAGCCTTTTCCGATCTTTCCTACCGTCTCTCCGGCGATGTCTACCTTCGCCTCCGAGACAACCTGTACTACCAGTTTCATGTTTTCACCTCAGAAAAGCCTTGCTTTCGCAAGGCTTTTCCCTTTCATTCATAGTTTCACAAATCCCACCGATCAAGACAGTTCATCGATACCGGTCAGCTGGGGAGCCGTACCGTCTGCCGGGACATAAATCACGGCGATATAATACTTCACATTGAACCGATCCCCGCCTGCTGCTTCGCAGATTACTCTGTAATTAAATCCTGCCACAACCTGCTGTGCTAACTTGGCGATCGGCACATACTTTGTTTTTTCTCCTTCCAGTGCTTTATCAAAAGCTTTTTTCTCGTCATCCGAAATCTTGACCGTCTCTGTTTCCTGCCATCCTCCATCGGCTCCCGTAGCAAAGTCTACCTCTTTGGTGAAAACCTGGACATCATGAATCTCGGTTCCGCCACTCAGATCCTGATAAATCTCGAGGAGTGCTGCCGTCGTTTTGTTATCCTTGGTAGCCTTGCAGAAGAAACGGAAGTTGGTTCCTGCCACAACCTGTGTAGCGAGAAGGGCAACCGGCGTGAACTTGTATTCCGGCTTTTTGTCTGCTACGCTCTCCACCATCTTTTTGTATTCATCCGTGATGGTTGGATCCTCTGCCGTCGTCCAACCGCCGGCAACTTCTTCCTGTTTGGCAACCAGCACTTTGCTGAAGAGAGTATATTTTTTCCCGTCCTTTGTCTTTACAACCGCCTTGACTTTGGCTTCACCCGGCGCCACTGTGGTCACAACCGCTTTGGTGTTGCTCTTTTTCTTTACCGTAAACACTTTCGTATCCGTCGAAGTCCACTTCGTGTTTTTGATGGCAACTCCGTTTGTTTTGATCTTTACTGTTTCTTTTGCCCCTTCAAAAAGCGGGTACTGCGGCTGTGCCATCTTCGGTTTTTTGGCCGCTGCCACCCCCGTCGACGGGATCAGTGTTACAGCCATAGCGAACGCCATCACCGTTGCTGTCATTTTTACAAATAGTTTTTTTTGCATAGCTTTTTCCTCCTTTTCAATTCAGCATTTTCTGACTTTCAGTATAGCTTCTTTTTCGCTAAAAATCAAGTACTGCTTTTTATTCCGGGCACCTGTCTATGACGCATCGGCAGATCGGGTGACCCAGCCCGACAAATTTGCTTTCGTACTCGGTCATCACATTTCCCGCGAGCTGATCACTGTGATGAAGATCATAGGTCAGTTCCCGTATCCTCCATTTTTCCGAGGCTTCTACCGTCTCCACCGAATAGTCGAAGAGTCCCCGGTTATCCGTTTTGAACTGGATGTACCCGTCGTCCGCGAGAACCAGGTCATATAGTTCAAGGAACTGCGGGCTGGTGAGGCGACGTTTGGCGTGACGGTCCTTGGGCCAGGGATCGGAGAAATTCAGATAGATCCGATCCACCTCACCGGGCGCAAAAATCGTTTCCAGCTCCGTGGCATCAAAACGAATGAAATACAGGTTATCCAGTTCCACCTGCTGCCGTTTTTCGATGGCGCGATAGAGGACGGAGGAGTATTTTTCTATCCCGAGGTAGTTGATCTCCGGATTACCTTCCGCTAATGTATGTAAAAATATTCCCTTTCCCATCCCGATTTCCAGATGGATCGGATGGTCGTTATGAAAAAACTCCTGCCGCCATATTCCCTTCATTTTCTCGGGTTCATGGATGCAGTATTCATTTTCCGCGATAAACTCGCGCGATCCGGTTACATTTCTCAATCTCATGATGACGTTGTTTCCTGTTATTCTTCTATAATCTCCGTATGTTTCGAGTCAAATCCCCCGCGGCGAATCATGCTTCGGGCAGCTCTTCCGTTTTTTCTTCTGAATTGTTTTCCTCTGTGTCTTCTTCCAGGCCCTTCTTCTTCAGCCTGTTCTTCACCAGCAAACTGCCCAGATACTGCAGCACCGCCACCGTCGGAACACCGAGGAACATACCCAACACACCGAAGTAGGCTCCGCCCACTGTGATTCCCAGGATAACGGCCAATGGCTTGATCCCGGTCTGATCACCCAGAATCCACGGTCCCAGAATCCAGCCGTCAAACTGCTGAATCGCCAGAATCAGGAGGGCAAACCACAGAGCCAGCTGCGGATCGATAAAAAGATAGATCGCGCACCCCGGTATAGCACCGATGATCGGACCGAAATACGGAATCATATTGGTCACTCCCACGATGACACTGAGCAGCACCGGATACGGGAATTGTAATACCAACATGGCGATAAATGTGATGATTCCAATGATCAATGAATCAATCGCCTTGCCCAATAAAAATCCGTTAAAAATTCGATTACAATTCAGCATGGTTACCCATGTTTTTTCGGAATATTTTTTCGGAATAAATGCGTTTACCTGACGGTGAAATGACTTAACCAAAGCGTCTTTTTCCCACACCATATAGATGGAAATAACAAGTCCGAAAAAGATGTCATATACCAGTACAAAAGTAGATGAAAACAGGTTGTAAATATAGGGAAAAACAACCGTACTTGCATTCGTCGCAATACCGGTGATGTTATCCTTCAGTTTCTCCATCACATCCTGTGTATTCACGAAAGGAATCCAGTCCAGAAAGGTTGTCGGATGACTCTGTATATAGGCATATCCTTTTTGAACCGTCTTTACCAGTTCTCTCACACTTTGGGCAATCTGCGGCGCGACAAAAACCACGATCAATGTTAAGAATCCAATTACTATAGCATAAGCTATAAGTATTCCGAAAACCTTTTTTATCTTTAACCCTTTTCCTGTCCGAATGTGGTCAAACAGATTTGAAAAAATACGTACCAACGGAAAGATCAGAAACGCAAAGAAAAATCCCAAAATAAACGGCATAAATACCTGGAACATTTTTCCCAAAGCGGCTACGGTAGCAGACCAGTTAACGATCAACATGGTCACTGTCACGCATATCGCCACGATCGCAATGATATACCAGATATTTGATACTATCATTTTCAGTCGCCTGACGTATTTCTTTTCTTCCTTTTCCTGTTTCACTGTTATTTCCTCTCTTTATTCATTGATATAATTATACTTAATATTTTGTTGTTTTTTATCACTTGCTGTTCTTCCTGATGATAAAATCTATCCGATACAATTCATTTACTAGTTCTTTATCAGAAAAATGCTAATAATTTAATTGTAATTCCATTGTATTGGTATAGAATTATGAAATTTTTTGAAAAAAATGTTGAAACAATGTTATAATTCTCTTGAATTAGTCGATTTTTTTAACTAAATTGTGTATTTTTGAAAATTTTGCTTGCATTTTCCAATAAACTGGGGTATAATAGCACTTGTTTAGAGAAATACAGTGTTCGTCAGAATCTGTAATCCATGAAAACTGCATATTGAGCGCCATTAGCTCAGTTGGAAGAGCACCTGACTCTTAATCAGGGTGTCCGGGGTTCGAGCCCCCGATGGCGTACTCCCGAGTCCTTGTTCGGCAGACCTGCAACTGCTGGGTGAGGACTTTTTTTGCGCGTTAGCAACGAGCCACGCTCAGGTGCAAGAGTTTCGAAGTGCTCACCGAGAGCTCGCTCTCGCGTGTGCACTTCGAACTCTTGCAGGCTGAACACGGCGACTGCCGTGTTCAGTGAGGATGACGCAGTCATCCGAACCTGAGCGTTTCCGAGAGCTTGCTCTCGTATGACGCCTTTGAGCTCTGGCGGAAACTGAACACGGCGACTGCCGTGGTCAGTGAGGATAACGAAG
>JAFYBS010000055.1 GCA_017540125.1 Eubacterium sp. | reverse complement strand
TCTCCAGTTCCTCCAGTTCGTCCTTCGTTTCCACGCCTTCCGCTACGATTTTTAATCGCATTTCATGGACCATTTTTACGATCGTAGTCATCACCAGTTTGGCCTTCTCATTCGAAAAATAAGACTGCGTCATATTCCGGTCAAACTTCACGATGGATACCGGCATATCGATGATGTAATCCAGGTTGGACTGACCGGCTCCGAAGTCATCCAGCGAAAAGTCCATCCCGAAACGGATCAGCTCATGCATATTATCGATCACATTTTTACGAATCTCGATGGACGATGACTCGGTGATCTCGAGATTGATGCAGGAAGGATCGATGCCGTATTTCTGAATGATCGCCTGATACGCCGAAGACAGTTCCGCCTGCTCACACTGTTTGACGGACAGGTTGACCTCGATGTAATTGATCCCGAACTCTCTCGGCTTCTGATCCCGGATAAACACACATACTTTTTCGAACACAATCCGTCCGAGTTCCAGGATGTGTCCGGTCACCTCCGCCACCGGGATGAAAACACCGGGCGGAATGATGGAGCCGTCCTTTTTCCGGATACGGACCAGCGCCTCTGCCGAAACAAACCGTTTATCTGCCACCGACCAGATCGGCTGGTAGTATACCACGACACGATCCTGCTTCATCGCGGCGATCATTTCATTTTTCGTGCGATCAAAAGCAAGTGCCTCCTTCGCCATCTGATCATCCACATAGATAACGGACCCGGTATCGTCCACCGAAGTGTTGAAGGCATAATTACAAAGCGCAAAAACCTGTGCCGCGGAGTGGACAACAAAACTGTCCTCCATCATCAAAAATGTGGCTGACAGCAACCGGGAATTGTTCTTCCCGTACTCCCAATCCGTCGAAAACTTCTGCCGCATGTCATCCAGTATCTCCCGGACATCCACCTGTCCGTAATCATAGATCAGGTCAAATCCGGAACGGTTATTTCGGAAAATCCGAATTCCGTCACTGATATTCACAAAATAATCCATCAGGGATTTCCGCAGATCATCCTCACCCTCAATCAGACCGGACTGGTTGGCAAAGGAAATACTGATCATCGAAAACCGAATGCTTCTCCGGTACTGCTGCCGCATATACTCGTGAAGCATGGGGAGATTGAAAATGCCGAATAACCGGTCAATCCCCGCCACCGGATTTTCGAGCACGGCAAAAAGGATTGTCATTCCCAGCGCCGTCGCAAATCCGATCAGCAACAGCTGATTGAAGAAAAACTGGATCCCGGCCGCCACGACCCAGCTCGCCACCCACAGGAAAACGGAGGAACGGCGCTGCTGATTCATCCTTTTTCCATAACGGATCAGCAAATACAAGGTGGTACACAGCACCACAAAACAGCAGCCATAGGTAGCCAAAACAGCCGGTCCCTCCGTGAACGCGTGCGAGGGATCCTCGACGTTGAGGTGGATCGGCAAAAACGCGATCACTACCGTGGAAACGATATCCAAAATCAGACAGCTATATGCGAACTTACGATACCGCCAATATGAAAAACAATCGTAAAGAGAATACACCAGGGAGCTGGACGCTTCGAAAACCAGACTGATGATATACGCCTTGCAGATCACTACTGTCACCCATTCCGGGATATCACCGAGATGATAATGATACAGTGCTCCCATCGACAGAATATCAAAAATAATCGCAACGATGGAGACTGACAAAGCAGCGATAAAAAGCTTCGAAGAATACAGGATGAAACGACCTTTTCCTGCCAGTATATTCATGATAAAAATAAGCAGCATCAACGCCAGTCCGCAACACTGAACTTCGATGTTCATGGCCGTCCCTCCTCGTTCTATTATTTTTACTAAAAATGTTTATGCCAGCTTGGCCAGTTTCGCGCTCTGGTCGGCTGCAATCAGACTGTCGATCAACTCATCCAGATCACCGTCCATCACCGCATCCAACCGATGCAGAGTAAGCTTGATCCGGTGATCGGTCACCCTCCCCTGAGGAAAATTGTAGGTACGGATTTTCTCCGACCGGTCTCCGGTACCGATTTGGGATCGTCTCTCCTCCGCCTCCGCACTGTGGGCTTTCTCCTGCTCCAACTCATATAATCTGGCCCGCAGTACCTTCAGCGCTTTGTCCTTGTTTTTCAACTGGGATTTTTCATCCTGACAGGACACAACGATACCGGTGGGGATGTGCGTCAGCCGTACGGCAGAATCCGTCGTATTGACACACTGACCGCCGTTTCCGGAAGCACGGAAAACATCAAACCGGCAATCGTTCATATCAATCTCCACCTCGACATCCTCTACCTCCGGCATGATAGCCACCGTCGCCGTCGAGGTATGGATGCGTCCTCCGGACTCCGTCACCGGGATGCGCTGCACACGGTGCACTCCGCTCTCGTATTTTAATTTTGAGTAAGCCCCGATCCCGTCGATCATAAATACGATTTCTTTGAAACCGCCGATCCCGTTCTCGTTGGAATTCATGGTATCCACATGCCAGTGCTCTCTCTCGGCATACTTGGCATACATACGGAACAGATCGGAGGCAAACAGTGCCGCCTCATCCCCGCCGGCACCGGCACGGATTTCCACGATCACATTTTTCTCATCGTTCGGATCCCGGGGGAGAAGAAGGATTTTCAGTTCTCTCTCGATATCACCGATCCGGTCGCGACAGGATGCCAGCTCCTCCTTGGCCATCTCGCGCATTTCCTCGTCGCTCTCCTCCTCCAGCATCGCGAGAGAATCCTCGATTCCCGCCTGTGTATCACAGTATTCGCGGTACTTCATCACGATGGGTTCCAGTTCTGCCTGCTCCTGCATCCTTTTCCGATACAGCACCGCATCGTTCATCACCTCAGGCGATGACAACTCCTGCAGAACCTCCTCGTATCGCAGTTCAATATCCTTCAAATGCTCAAACATTCTTCCACCTCATGTCGGTTTAACGACAACATATTTCCTCGTTTTTCCACCGTCCGCTCACGACACGGTCCATCCCGGCCAGGTCCTTCCTCACCCTCACATCCGTCAGCCCCGCGTCGCGCATCAGGCCGGCTACATCCTCTCCCTGATCGTACCCGATCTCGAAAATCAGGTGTCCGTTCCTCCGTAAAAATACCCCGATCCCTGCCAATATTTTTCGATAAAAATCCAGTCCGTCCTCTCCGCCGACCAAAGCCATCACAGGCTCGTACTCCCTCACCTCAGGCATCAGTGTCGGAATCACCTCCTGACGGATATAGGGTGGATTGCAGGTGATCAGATCGTAGTCTCCGGCGATGTCTTCCCACAGATCACTGTGAACACAGGTGACGGATACGCCGTTCTCCTTCGCGTTTCGCTCTGCCACCGAAAGCGCCTCGGCGGATCGATCCGATGCCGTCACGCTCCGCGGCCTCCCGAGAGAAGCCAGGCTCACGGCGATACAACCGGATCCGGTACACAGATCCAGGACGTCAGCACCCTCGCTGTACTTCAGCGCCTCCTCCACCAGACATTCTGTGTCCTGGCGGGGAATCAGCACCCGGCTGTCTACAAAAAACGTGAGTCCCATAAACTCCGTCCGATGTGTGATGTACTCCAGAGGCACCCGCTTTTTTCGATATTCAACGAAAGAAGCAAAGGTATCCGCCACAGCCTCATCGATCCCGTCCTCCTTGTGGAGAAGGTAATACGCCCGGTCAAACTGCTCCATCCCAACCGGCTGCCTCACGGCCTCCTCCAGCAGATACCACGCACTCAGCTCCGCCTCCGGCACACCGGCCCTCTGCAGATCTTCTGTCGCTTCCCGAAGCGCCGCCTCATAACTCTTCAACTTCTACATCCCCGATATCTTCATCTAACCCGGCACGAACCATCTCTGCCTCGGCTTCCGCTTCCATTTTCGCTTCATCCGGCATCTCCACCGGCTTCACCTCCTCCGGAACCAGGATCCGTCGGATCTCCGGCTCTTCCCCCGTCGTCGCTTCCGGCTTGTCTTCCGGCGCATCTTCCGAAGCCGGCTCCTTGCCCTGAAACGCTCTCCAATCAAACACCGCATTCACCGAAGCGATAGCTACCTCGACCATTTCTTCCTTCGGCTCCTTCGTTGTCAGATGCTG
>JAFYBS010000054.1 GCA_017540125.1 Eubacterium sp. | reverse complement strand
GAACAGCAAACTGCCTGCGGCAGTTTGCCTCACTTCCGCTGCGCGGAAGTGACCACGGTGCGTTCTCAAGACACCCACCATCCGCAGACGTTTTGGTGGGACGTTGAACAGCAAACTGCCTGCGGCAGTTTGTCTCACTTCCGCTGCGCGGAAGTGACCACGGTGTGGCTTAAGTTGTCCACCATCCGGGTGGGACGTTGAACAGCAAACTGCCTGCGGCAGTTTGCCTCACTTCCGCTACGCGGAAGTGACCACGGTGTGGCTTAGGTTGTCCACCATCCGCAGATAGCAAAAAGGAGGCCCTTTGGGCCTCCTTTTCACTATCTGCGGATGGTGGGACTTGAACCCACACGATGTTGCCACCGCGAGATTTTGAGTCTCGTGCGTCTGCCAATTCCGCCACATCCGCATTTCTTCACAACGACGCTATCTTATCATTTTTTTGGATGCTTGTCAAGGTTTTCGCAAATACTTGCTTTTTTTTCGATATTTTGTTATAATACTTCGTTGTGACACAAATTATAGTGGATATGGAAGGGAATAGCGACTATGTCTGATAAAATCATGTTGATCGACGGCAACAGTATTGTCAACCGGGCTTTTTACGGTGTGCCGGATTTGACTAATCGCGACGGGCTGCATACCAATGCCATCTATGGATTTCTGAACATTTTTCTGAAACTCCTGGAGGAGGAGACTCCGAAGTATGTTCTGGTGGCTTTTGATGAGAAAGCACCCACGTTTCGTCATGAGATGTATAGTGAATACAAGGGGACCCGGAAGGGAATGCCGGATGAGTTGGCCGAACAGATGCCGGTTCTGAAGGAAGTGCTGACGGCGATGCAGATATCCATCTACTCGCAGGCCGGGATTGAGGCGGATGATATTTTGGGAACCATGTCTGCGGAAGGAAAAAAAGCGGGGATGGAGGTAACGATCGTCTCCGGTGACAGGGATTTGCTGCAGCTGGTTGAGGACGGAGTGATGGTTCGTCAGCCGAAAACCAAAGGGGGAAAGACGGTTACGCTGGATTATGATAAATCCGCAGTGATCCGTGATTTTCATGTGACGCCGTCCCAGATCGTGGATTTGAAGGGATTGATGGGGGATTCCTCGGACAACATTCCCGGTGTGCCCGGAGTGGGCGAGAAAACGGCTATCCGGCTGCTGGATATCTACGGAACCGTAGAGGGGGTGCTGAAGCACGCCGGAGAAATCGAGAATACACGGGCCAGAAACAACATTCAGGCACACCCGGAGATGGCTACTCTCAGCAAAAAGCTGGCGACCATCCGACGGGATTGTAAACTGGAGATACGTCCGACGGACTGTGAAATCGGTGACATGTGGAACGACGAGGCGTATTCCCGAATCGAAAAGCTGGAGATCAAATCCATCCTGGCCCGTTTTGAGGCCGGTGTGGGAAGCGATACGGAGTCCTATGAGCACCTCGTGGTTTCGGATTCTGTCCGGGAGTTTCGGGAATTTCTGGATACGCTCACAGGAGATGATGTGCTGGCGGTTCATCCGGTGCTTCGGGAGAAAGGGGCGGCTGCCGATAAGACCGGCCAGTTGACGCTGTTTTCCGCCGATGGCGGTTCCCGGATGGTAGCGATCGCCATCGCCGCATCCGACAAGAAGATGGGATTTTTTTTCGTGGGAGACGATATCCAGGAAATTGACGTGATCGGGCTGATCGGTGACCGAATTCGTGCCGGAAGGAAGCTGGTTGCCAACGATCTGAAACCGCTCCTGGAGTATTTTCCGGACCTGACCCCGGAGCTGAGCTTTGATACGAATCTGGCGGCTTATCTCTGCCGGCCCATCGACAAGAGCTTTGCTGAGGAGGACATCGCACCGGCGTACCTGGGGATGTCCATCGGCAGTTATGCGCAGGAGTTCGGGAAAAAGTCGGTGACGGTAGCGATGGAGGAGGACAGGGATGAGTTTGTCCGCTATATGGCCGGCTGTGCGTTGGTCAATGCCCGTGCCTATACATTTTTCACCAAAGAGTTGAAAAAGAAAAAATCAGATAAGCTGTTTTATGAGATTGAGATGCCGCTGGTATTTGTGCTGGCGGATATGGAACGCTACGGGATCCGGATCGAACGGGAGGAGCTTCGGGCATACGGCGAGCGGTTGGGGCGCCGTATCGATGAACTGGAGCAGGAGATTTATTCCAATGCAGGTGAGGAGTTCAACATCAATTCTCCCAAACAGCTGGGCGTGATCCTTTTTGAGAAAAAGAGGCTGCCCTACGGGAAAAAGACGAAGACAGGTTATTCCACCTCGGCGGAGGTGCTGGAGAAGCTCCGTCTGGAGGATCCTATCATCGAGCTGATCCTGGAGTACCGACAGCTGACCAAGCTGAAATCCACCTATGCGGACGGACTGGACGCCTTCATCGATGAGGATGGCAGGATTCGTACCACCTTTCATCAGAACATCACGGCGACCGGACGACTGTCCAGCACGGATCCGAACCTTCAGAACATTCCGATCCGTATGGAACTGGGACGGGAAATCCGCAAGGTTTTTGTTCCGGAGGATGGGTTTACCTTTCTGGATGCGGATTATTCGCAGATTGAGTTGCGGGTGCTGGCGCATTTGTCCGGCGACGAGAGGTTGATCGAGGCCTACCGTCAGGACGCGGATATCCACCGGATCACGGCTTCGCAGGTGTTCCACACACCGTTTGAAGAAGTGACACCTTTGCAGAGGAGAAACGCGAAGGCTGTGAATTTCGGTATTGTATACGGGATCAGCGGATTTGGACTGTCGCGAGATCTCGATATTACACAGAAACAGGCGAAGCAGTATATCGAGGATTATTTTGCTACGTATCCCGGTGTGAAAAAATTCATGGATACACTTGTAGAATCAGGAAAAAAGAAAGGATACGTCACTTCGATGTTCGGCAGGATCCGTCCGATCCCCGAGCTTGCCTCGAAGAACTTTATGCAACGGCAATTCGGAGAGCGGGTGGCGATGAACTCACCAATCCAGGGAACGGCGGCAGATATCATCAAGATTGCCATGATCCGGGTATGGGAACGCCTGAAGAGAGAGGGGTGCCGGTCCCGTCTGATCCTGCAAATCCATGATGAATTACTGATTGAAACAGCGTTGGATGAGGTGGATCAGGTGAGTCGGATCCTCTCGGAAGAGATGACGGGGGCATGTGAACTGGCGGTACCCCTTATCGCAGATGTCGGTCAGGGGGAGAACTGGGGAGAAGCACATTGACGGTACTACAGCTGAAGAAAAGTTGAAAAAGTAGAAAAAAATAGCATTTTTTGCTTTTATTTTTCTTTGAACTGTGATATAATGATACCAAATGTGAGTTCCCGGGGGAGAAAAGCGTGGATAACAACTACGAAGGATATGTCTTTGGATTGGATATTGGGACGAGGAGTATTGTCGGAACGGTCGGCTACCGTGTGGGAGTGGATCGTTTTGTCGTGGTAGCGCAGGAATCGGTGGAGCATACCACCAGAGCTGTCATCGACGGACAGATCCATGATATCGAAACCGTATCACGTACCATTGCCACCGTGAAGACATCTCTGGAGAAGAGAATCAAGCAACCTCTGAGCGAGGTCAGCATCGCTGCTGCCGGCCGTGTTCTGAAGACACGGGAGGTGCATGTATCAATGGATTTCCCGGAGGAAACCAAAGTGATGCCGGAACACATTCGCTCGATGGAGATGACCGGGGTTGAGAGGGCATACGAGGAGATCCGCGAGGACAGGGATCACAGTGAGAAGAAGTTTTTCTGTGTCGGATATACACCCGCCAGATACTACCTGAACGGGTATCAGATGGACATGCTGGAGCACCATCCGGCCAAATCGATCGCAATGGATCTGATCGCGACCTTTTTGCCGGACGAAGTTGTCGAGGGACTCTATGCGGCGGTTGAGGAAGCCGGTTTGCACGTAGCCAGTCTGACGCTTGAGCCGATCGCGGCTATCAACGTGGCGATTCCCGAAAAGTTCCGTCTTTTGAACATCGCGTTGGTGGACATCGGGGCAGGAACCTCCGATCTGTCCATCGTGAAGGACGGCAGTGTGATCGCTTACGGGATGATCCCACTGGCCGGGGATGAGGTGACCGAAGCGATTGCGAAGGAATACCTGACGGATTTTGAAACGGCGGAGGCAGTGAAGCGTAAAACTGCTGTCAGAAAAGTAGCGAATTTCAAGAACATATTCGGAGATTCACTTCGTGCGACCAGAGAAGATGTGCTGGCGATCACGGAGTCGACCGTGGAGCATATCACGAAGAAGATAGCCGACAGGATTGTGGAGCTGAACGGCGGGAAGACGGTCAGTGCCGTATTCATCGTCGGTGGCGGCGGCCTTCAGGAAGGATTTACCGAGAAGCTGGCGGCTCATCTGGATCTTCCATTGAAGAGGGTGGCAATCCGAGGCGCCGATGTACTCTCGAATATCGATTTCCCCGAAGAGTGCCGGAAGGATTCCATGATGGTGACACCGATCGGAATCTGCCTGAGTGCCTACGAGCAGAGCAACAACTTTATTCATGTGACGGTGAACGATCAGCCGGTTAAACTGTATGACAACGGAAAAGTGACAGTTTTGGATGCCTGCCTGACGTCCGGATTCAAGAAGGAAAACCTTTTCCCTGTGAAAGGAGATTCCCTTTACTATTTTGTGAACGGTGAGAAGCGCGAAGTAAAGGGTGAAAGCGGCGAAGTTGTGATGGTAAGGAAAAATCGCAAGGAAGTCAGCTTGAACGATCCTGTTCTGGAGAACGATGATATCCTGCTACGCCCGTCGACCAAGGGTGAGAAGGGATCCATTTCTTTGGGACAGATTGCCGAATGCCGGGAGGAGATCACGGTTAAGCTGTTCGGACGGGATCTGATCATTCCCAAACGGATCGAGGTTAACGGGATTCCTGAGACGTCTATGTATGCCGTGAAGGATGACGATGATATTCAGGTGTTTGATTTCCATACCGTGAGCTTTTTACTTGAGTTTGCCGGGATGGATCGTGTGGATAAGGTACTGTTGAACGGCCGTGAGGCCAGTCTGAACGCACGGGTCAATGACGGTGATGTGGTGGAGGAACTGCCGTTACAGGCGATATCGGAATCCTATGCGAAGGTTGAACCGGAGAGTAATGATGTTCCTGCTTCCGTGGAGCCGGAGCCGGAAAGACCTCGTCAGGAGGTGAAACCGGAGCCTGTTAAACAGCCGGCGAAAGAACCGGAGAAGGCGAGTCCGGAACCGCCAAAAGCCTATGTGGATGACGGACCGAAGGTTCATACGACATTGGAGGAAGCGTTGGCCGAGGATCCGCTCCTGAAACCTTTGAAGCCGCTTCCGGACTGGATGGAGGATGTGCCCTTCGATACGGCCAAGTTGGGGCAGGGCGGAAGGATCATCCCGGGGCTGAACGATCGTATGGTAGCCATGTCTGCCGATCCGGTCGCAGCATCCCGTACAACGGATCAGGAAATACTGGATCGGATTGACGGGATCACACCGGCGGTGGAACCACCGAAGGGACAGCCGACAAACATTACTGTGAACGGAAAAGACGTGACGATACCGGCTAAGTCAAAGGGGGCGATTTTTGTTGATATTTTTGATGTCTATCCTTTTGACATGTCGAAGGTCGGAGGGTCGCGCCTGAT
>JAFYBS010000053.1 GCA_017540125.1 Eubacterium sp. | reverse complement strand
TGCGCTGGGCAGATATGACGAGTTTTGGGCCCGTTTTGACTTTCGTAACCCGGAAAAAATCCGTGTTCCGGCTATGATCGTGCAGGGACTGAATGACTACAATGTCGACGGCCGTCAAGCCTACCGTATGCGGGAAACCTTCAGGGCAGCGGGGCAGGAGGTCAAGATGATCTACCACCAGGGAGGACACGAGGAAATCTGCAATGACGGGGAGATGAAGGTAAACGGTGAATACTTTCATGAGCTTATGGATCGCTGGTTCACTCATTATCTGATGGGTGTGGAGAACGGTGTGGAGAACATCCCGGATTATCTGATCCAGAGCAATACAGACGGCTCCTGGAAGGAGTATTCTGACGATACGAAGACGGAGTCCCGGAAGATCACCCCGACATCCTCCGGAAAGGAGACAAAGGTATCCTTCAACGGCGGGGACTCAAATAATACCTGGTGGATGTGGGAAAATGAGAGAAACCGGAAGGGCCTGAGTGCCATTTTTGAGGAGAAGGTCGAGGAGGAAACAACCCTGTTCGGCCGGGGCGAGGTACATATCCGCGCCAAGATGCCGGATGTGAAGAAAAATACCCCGATCATGAGTGTGCTGGTGGTGGACGAAAGCGATATCGGCTTCAAAGCCTATGATTATGATAAGGGCAGTTTGCCGTCTCAGAGTATAGAAAAATATTATCCCGGCAAGCTTTTCAGCTGGGGAGAGACTATAGGCACTATGTCGGAGGTCGAGTATGCTCAGAAAAAGACCAAGGCCAAGCTTATCACCCAGGGCTGGATCAATCTTTTGATGCCGAACGCCGGCTGGGATCTGACCAGTATCGTTTCGCCGGATGAGCCGGTGAAGAAGAACACCTACTACGATTACACGCTCCACCTGGTCCCGACCTACTATACCCTCAAAAAAGGGCACAAGCTGAAGTTCTACATCGTCGGGCCCAGCGGGATGCTTTTTAATTCGTCCTCTTGTTATCTCACCTATGAATACGAGGACGATCTGTCAAATGATATCCGGATCTCGTGTGATTATTCCTTTACGGTAGATAACAAGAGTGTTTCGGCGGAGCTGACGGTATTGAAGTAGTCACTTCCAGACTTACCGTTTTCGACTTTGTCATAACGAAGCTTCCTTTGGCAGCTACCGAGATTCCAAACCGATAAGCCCCTTTCGGCGCTCCCTTCTTCAGTATCACCTTTCCCTTTTTAAATACCAGATACTTCATTTTCTTCCCCTTATTTTTGTTGACAAAGGTGATGCTGCCGGTGCCGTATCGATCGATGCGGAACTCCGATTTTTTGTGGCTGTCCGCGGTCAGCTTGATCGATTTTTTTACGATATTTTTCTTCCCGATCTTAATCGTGTTTTTCAGCGACGGTGCGACGTCGTATTTTTCATCCAGATACTCGCTCATCCGTGCGATGTCATAAAAATGGCTGTAATCCGGCTTGCCGTTTTTCTTCCCGACCATGGAGTGATCCACCTCGATCCCGCCGTCCACATCGGTGCCGTCCGGATTCATGCAGATGGCTTTTCCGTCGGAGATATTGAAGGTAAGCCCCTCCGCCGTCACGACAGAATCGATGGCACACGATCCGCCGCCGGATTTCTCACCGAGCAGGGGGACTCCCATCTCCTTGGCAAGGGCCGGAAAAAAGTTTGCGCAGGAGAAGCTTTCCACCGAGGTCAGTAAGGCGTAGTGGATATCGTCCGAAACGGTGTCATCGCTTTCATCAAACGTTCTGTCGAAGTTCCGGTCAACCTGATACGTCATTGTCATATAGCAGTCCGTCAGCCGGTCATACATGCGGGTCTTGGCTTCTTTCCCGATGAGGGCGAGAAGCGTTGCGGCATTGTCCAGAGATCCTCCGCTGTTGGAGCTGAGATCGATCACGATATTTTTTACATGAGGGTCGGTCTTGGCCTTCCGGAGAGCCTTGATGAACTCTCCCAGACTGTCCTTCGGGAGCTTGCCACCTTCCGCATAATACTTCTGCCATGCAGTGTAGTCCGATACGAAGCTTTCGTAGAGTACCAGAGCCGTGTCACCTATGATTTTGCATTGTTCGGATCCGATTGCTTCCAGGTGGGCTTCGATCCGCGGTTCCGCCATCGAGCCCTTCTTCTCCTCCCGGAGCGTCTGCTCGTCCGAAGCGGTCAGCTTGTCCATCGTTGTCCCGCTTTTTTTCAAAAGCTTTTCCATACCGTCCGAAAAACGGCTGACGAAGGTTCCATCCTCCATATACAGCGCCCGGTCCAGATGGATCAAGGTATGCCCGCCGTCATAGACCGCGCGGTTCAGCAGGTTCATACCGACGAGACAGGTGATAAAGTCATCGGACTTCAGATAGTTACGCAGAGGAACCCCGACCTTTTTTTCGTACTCGGTAAGAAAACCTTCAAAGCCCTTCTCCCGGATCACCTTCGTCCATGAGGTCGCAGCGGAGGGAAAGCCGTAGATATTATCGAAGAAAAAAGCCAGCTGGTTGTAGGCCGCCTCTGCCATATCCGGTTCTCTATTTTTCTTTCCGGAGATAAGTCCTTTCAGGTATGTGGAGGTTTTCGCATACTCCGGATCATCGGTTATGTCCGAGCCGATTTCCGGCCCCAGGAAAAGATAGGTGCCGTTGTACAGGGCATATCTCGCCACACATTCTCCCATAATATCGTTCAGGATGCACAGCGGGAAGTACACTCCGTTTTCATCACCGATGATATCAAATCCGTATTTCCCAAGGTCAAAACTAACCTGCTTCGGAGTTCCTTCTTCTTTGGCTTCTTTCATCCGGAGATAGGGATAGCTGTCGAAGAAAGCGGCCATTTTTCCGTCCAGAGCGGCCTCATTATCGTTGAAAAAGCGATCGTAATCCGCGCAGGAAAAGGTATCCTTCTCCACATCTACCACCGCCGATATGCCGCCGGTTGACAGCGTGTAGGTACCGTCCTCATACTTTTTCGTCGTACCTTCCCGATGCTGGGCGACCCGCTGGAAGGAATCGAAATCGATATACGCCACATTCGGAGTGGCAGCGTAAAACCGCAGCTTCACCTTCTCGCCGGTATCCTTGCCGTCCTGTCTCACGGCCACCTCTTTTTCTGTAAAAGCGGCTTCGCCAACAGACGAAGCCGCTACAGTTGAGGCCGCAACAGAGGAGGTCGCGGAAGGAGAAGGAGCCGCAGTGGAAGTGGTCACTGTTTTCTTGGTCACCTGAATCGGAGCGGTGTAATTACTTTCGAACCACCGTCCGATCTCTCCTCCGCTGTAGTATTGAAAATGCTTGATCCTCACATAAGCCGTTTTCGGTTTGTATTTGAAATTGAATTTGTTTCCTGTGATATTGCTGCCGATGGTTTTGTACTTTCCGTCTTCTTTTTTCGCACCCTCCACGACATAGTAGTCGTTGGCGGATTTTTTGCCTTTCCAGGTGACGGTGGCCTTTCCGGTCCCGTCGACCGTGGCGGTGACATTTTTCGGAACCTTGATTTTTTTGATCAGGTTGATGGAGAGCGTCGCGTAGATCAGATCACTGGTGGTTTTCCCGTCGGCGGTCGTGACCGGTTCGTATGCCCGCAGGGTGTAGAGTCCCGGCTTGTAGGATTTTTTCAGCGTGAACTCACCGATCTCGGATACCTGATCGATCGTTTCCAGCTTCTGACCGGCACCGCCCAAGATATCCACGGCAGCTCCTGTGACCGTGCGGAAGTGGTCGTATTTTCCTTTTACCTTCTCATCGTAGGGAGCTTTCAGTACACGGAAACTCAGGTCCTGTCCCGCGATTTCGTATCCGCCGTATTCATCCGTGATGAGACCGAGTCCGGCCTCCCTGTATCCGGGTTCTCCTTTCACTCCCTGTGTGGGAATCCAGACCAGCCAAAGTCTGCTTTCTTCTCCGGATTTTCCTACCGAGGTTTTTTCGAGAGAGGTTGAGATCCTCTGGTTATCAACGAAAAGCTGCCAGTAACCGTCCGCTTCGGTCCCCTCGGCTTTCGGATCGGAGAAAACACCCGTGTTCCAAAGGGTTCCATCCAGGCTCAGTCCTGTGATCACACCGGATTTATAGCGGATATACTTTTTCATTTCTCCGTTGGCTTCTTTTTTATCTCCGATCGAACGTGTTCCCATGATATAGTTTCGGATCACCTTGGCGATCACGCGGATTGCCGTAACCTTTTCATCGGAGGACAGGGCATCCGAACCGTCTGTCGGCAGGCCAATCCCGAAGTCATCCTTCAGATCCGCGCTCTCGATCGACACATCGTCATAGTCCTCATAGTACGGCTGAAACGGCGCCGCAAAAGTAGCAGAGATGATGTTCTCCTCCTCATCACCCTCCCCGGTTTTATCGTTGACACGAACCCGGAATTTCATCGTATAGATATGGGTGAAGCCGTTCTGGTCAAACTTCAGGGTGGCCGTCAGCGTGCTCGCCTGGGCACCGCCGGAGGTCTCTGACAAACTGGCTGTTCCGGCCTTCAGTTTCAAGACAGGCTGGTCTCCTTCGAAGTCGGTAGTTCCTGTGATCACATCGGAATTGGTAGTCTTCGTATACCATCCCGTCTCCGGCTCGACTGAATCCTTCGAAATGCCGAGCACCCTGAGCTGTCCGGTTTCTCCCTCATCCATGGTGAGCTCAAAATTCGCCGTTCCCCGGGAAAAGCTGTGAATGGTTCCGTTAAAATCAATCATCGGCGGCGTCAGCACGATATGTACGGTGATGTTGAAATGCTTGTTGGCTTTGGCCTTTTTGTCATACCAGTTTACGGTGGCGACGGTCGTCGTCGAGGTGCTTCCGGAAGGACAGAACAAAGCCTGTGCCTGAAGCCCCGGATTTTTCGCGTCCTTCACCAGAGTTACCTTCAGGTACGAGGAATTGGATTTGACACTTTTATACGAACCTGAACTCTCCGCGATCGCCGGCAACGGGAGAAAACGTTCCTCTCCCTCCAGCATCCGATATTCAGTCTGCGTGACGGCGCGGGCTGTTTTCGGGGCATTCGGGATGCCGGTCAGCGAAAACACCATAGCCAGAATCAGCAAGGGGATTACTATTTTTTTTGTCCTTTTCATCGTACAGGACCTCCTTGGAAAAATGTAATCCCATTTTATCACAAAACATGAGATCACGCAAGGGGCCTGCTTTTTTTGTTTGCAACATGTGGCGTATTATGGTACAATATCGGCGTATGAAAAAACATTTCTAGTGCTGCTGACATTAAATACCTGGACCATTTACGCAGGATGTTTTCTCCATCCTGCAAGGCGCCTGAACGCGTCGATGCGGTGGCATCGGCAAGTGAAGGCAACGAAGCAGGTGGAAAAACAGACAAGTAATATGG
>JAFYBS010000052.1 GCA_017540125.1 Eubacterium sp. | reverse complement strand
ACGGGATAAGAATGGAAAGGTCACCAAAGTCAACGCCTTCCCGGGCCACAACCTGGTCATCGGTGCACTGGGTGTGTTCATCCTGTGGCTGGGCTGGTACGGATTCAACGGTGCAGCCTGCACCTCGACAGATCAGCTGGCATCCGTGTTTGTTACCACAACCATCGCTCCTTCGGTAGCTACGGTTGTCTGTATGATTTTTACCTGGATTCGATACGGAAAGCCGGATGTGTCCATGTGTCTGAACGCATCTCTGGCCGGTTTGGTCGCCATCACAGCTCCCTGTGATGTAACCGATGCCGCCGGATCCATCGCCATCGGTGCCGTCGCCGGTCTCCTGGTGGTATTCGGTGTGTGGCTGTTGGATCACAAGCTGCACATCGACGATCCGGTCGGTGCCGTCGCTGTTCATATGATGAACGGTATCTGGGGTACCATCGCTACCGGTCTTTTTGCTACCACTACTGCACCGGGAAACGATACGCTGAACGGTCTTTTCTACGGAGGCGGGTTTGATCTGCTCGGTACACAGCTGATCGGATTCCTGGCAGTCGCTGCCTGGACCGCGATCTGCATGATCATCGTCTTCGGATTGATCAAGGCTATCTTCGGACTTCGTGTATCGGAGGAGGAAGAGATCGAAGGTTTGGATCTCACGGAGCACGGTCTTGCTTCCGCTTACTCCGGTTTCAGTATCATGGATGTGGCCGGAGGTGAGATATACGAGAATGAAAACACCAGCCTCGGAACCGATCTGTACGATCAGGCCAGTGAGGCTCAGAGAAATGCATCGGTTCCTGTAGAAAATACAGCCGCCGCCGTAGCGGGCACCAGTCTCGATACCGGCATATACAAGGTGGTTATCATTACCAAGCTGTCACGCTATGACAAGATGAAGAGAGCTCTCAACACGCTGGGTGTCACCGGTATCACCGTCACTCAGGTCAGCGGTTGCGGAATCCAGAAGGGTGCCGGCGAGATGTACCGTGGAGTTGAGATGGATATGACACTCCTTCCGAAGATCAAGCTGGAAGTCGTTGTCAGCAAGATTCCTGTGGACAGCGTCATCGAGACGGCAAAGAAAACACTGTACACCGGCAAGATCGGAGACGGAAAGGTATTTGTCTATCCGGTAAGCCGCGTTGTGAAGATTCGAACCGGCGAAGAAGACTTTGCCGCTTTGCAGGATGTAGAATAATGGGGGTCACTATGATTCATGAAGAATGTGGGGTATTCGGGGTATTCTCGAATACCCCGTATCCTGTTTCCAAGGATGTTTATTACGGATTATATGCCCTGCAACACCGGGGGCAGGAAAGCTGCGGCATCGTCGTCAATGACGACGGTGTTTTTGCCGCGCATAAAGACCTGGGGGAAGTTCACTCCGTCTTCGACGAAGAAACCCTCGAGAAACTACCGAACGGTACCATGGCCGTGGGACATGTGAGATATTCTACTACCGGCGGCGATGACCGGAGCAACTGCCAGCCCATGCAGGTCAACCACCAAAAGGGAAAAATGGCTCTGGCACACAACGGTAATATCAGCAATGCCTACCGTCTTCGAAGCGAACTGGAGTTGAGCGGAGCCATCTTCCACTCCACTTCGGATACGGAGATCATCGCCTACCTGATCACCAGGGAACGACTGACCCATCCCTCGATCGAAGAGGCGATGCTGGCAACGATTCCGCATCTCGAGGGTGCCTACTCTCTGGTCCTGATGTCGGCCGCCAAGCTGATCGCCGTCCGTGATCCCCTGGGCTTACGACCTCTGTGCTACGGTCAGACACCGGACGGTCGCTATATCATCGCATCGGAAAGCTGCGCCCTGGAAGCGGTAGGAGCGGAGTTTATCCGGGATATTGAACCGGGCGAGGTTCTTGTTTTTTCCACGGAAGGTGTGAAAAGTTTGTATGCTACAGAGAACAAACCGAAACCCGGAGATTCGAAAACACCGGAACGAAAAATCTCTATTTTCGAGTATATCTATTTTGCCCGTCCGGACTCCGTGATTGACGGAATCTCCGTCCACGACGCCAGAGTCCGTGCCGGACGGATCCTGGCGTGGAACGATGAACGAAATATCGCCGATGTCGTCATCGGTGTACCGGATTCCGGACTGGACGCTGCTCTCGGCTATGCCTCCTCCTCCGGAATCCCCTACGGGATCGGTCTGATCAAAAACAAATACATCGGCCGTACCTTCATCGCCCCGACACAGATCGAGCGGGTTAACCAGGTTCGCATTAAGCTGAACCCCATCCGCTCCACCGTGGAAGGAAAACGGATCGTCCTGATCGACGACTCCATCGTCCGCGGCACGACAAGTAAACGAATCGTCGGGCTTTTGAGGGAGGCCGGAGCCAAAGAAATCCACATGCGGATATCGGCCCCGCCCTTTACCCATCCCTGCTACTACGGAACCGATATCGACTCTGAGGACAATCTCATCGCCAACCACCATTCGGTGAAAGAGATTGCCGATATCATCGGTGCGGACTCCCTGGCCTTCCTGCCGGTAGAATCTCTGTCAGAGCTGGTGGGAGGAGCCGGATACTGCGATGCCTGCTTCACCGGAAACTATCCTACGCCGATTCCGGAGGTAACCGCGAAGGATCGATTCGAAGAAAAACTTTCCAAGCGTGTCCTTTCGGATAAAAAAGGCAAAAAGAAATAGAAAAACAGGTAGTTTTTTTTGAGATTTTGTATTATAATACCCCTGTTAGGAAAAGGGGGAAAACTATGAAATCTCTTGTGAACGAAATCAAACTACTTGTCTTCACAATTCTGTTAGGCGCTGTAGCCGGCGCCATCGTCTGGCTCTTTATGCGGGGGGTCGGGTTATGCACGGAATTCCTGTGGGGCACGATTCCGGAATGGATAGATGAAAGCGCAGGCTTTCATTTTTCTGCCTACCCCATCATTCTCTGCGCTCTGGGCGGTCTTCTCATCGGGATTCTCCACAAGTATTTCGGGGACTATCCCGAGGCACTGCCTACCGTGATCGGGAAAATCAAAAAAGACGGTACCTATTCCTATCAGCACATACTGCCTCTCACGATCCTGGCATTCCTTCCGTTGATCTTCGGCGGAAGCATCGGTCCCGAGGCCGGTCTGACAGGAATCATCGCTGCCCTCTGCTACTGGGTGGGTGACAATCTCCGCTACGCCAGAGAGCGCAAAAACCATTTTTCCGAAATCGGTGAGGTCATCACTCTCGGTGTCATCTTTCATGCCCCACTCTTCGGTATTTTTGCCGTGGAAGAAGGGGAATTCGGGGGCGACGAAAAGCCCATGCTCCCGAAACCCGTCAAGCTCATCCTGTACGGACTTGCCATCGGCGCTGCCTTCGCTGCCACCGCCCTGCTCCGTCATTTCTTCGGACGTGCTGCCGAGGGACTTCCCCGTTTGCCGGTCAGTCCGTCTCACTGGCAGGACTATGTACTGATGCTTCTGTATATTCCGGCAGGAATTCTCCTGTATCTCTTTTTCGAACTGTCCGAAAAGATATCCTGCCTGGTCGCAAAAAGGATACCAACCGTACTTCGTGGTCTTTTGGGCGGTGTGCTGATCGGTGTCTGTGGTATGCTTCTGCCGATCGTCCTTTTCTCCGGCGAGGAAGCGATGGGCACCCTGCCGGATACCTTTACCACCTATGCTCCTTTGGCTCTGATCGGGATTGCCCTGCTGAAATGCCTGCTTACCACTGTCTCAATCCAGACCGGATTTCGCGGCGGACACTTTTTCCCGCTGATCTTCGCCTGTGTCTGTCTGGGCTTCGGAATCGCTATGCTGATTTTCGGAAAGGACGCCGGCTCTCACGTGGTATTTGCCGCTGCCGTTGTCACGGCGACAACACTGGGAGCCCAGCTGAAAAAGCCGCTGGCGGTCGCTATGCTTCTGCTCCTGATGTTCCCGGTAAGGATTGTTCTTCTGATCCTCCTGGCTGCTACTGTAGGAAGCCTGATCGGAAACAAGATAAACGGGAATCAAACCAAAACAGGAGAACAAGGTCCGGAAAGTGAGGTAAATCATGAATGATTTTCTTTTAATGGCATCGATTGTTTTCGGTATCATCGTTCTGATCGGATTTTTCAATGAAAAAGTGACCCATATGACCTATGAGATAGCGTTACTGCTTTTCTCCGTGATCATTGGGATCATCATCACGCTGATCTGGACGCTTTCCAACGATATTCCGGTCCGGGATTTCCTGGACAGAGTACAGTTCTTTGATCTGGAAAGACTTCTGATGAAGGGCGTGCTGTGCTTCATGCTGTTCGCCGGTTCGAAGAATCTGAAGGTGGTGGATTTCCGTAAAAATGCCCGCTCCGTCAGTGTACTCGCTTTCTTGTGTACGCTTCTCGGAGCCGTATTCTACGGTCTCCTTTTCTGGCTTGTGTCCGGGCTGATGAATCTGTCCTTCTCCCTTCCCATGTGTCTGATGGTAGGAAGTATCGTCGCCCCCACCGATCCCATCGCAGCCACGGCCATTCTGAAGAAATTCGGCCTTTCCAAAAAAATCGGTTTTCTGATGGAGGCGGAATCTCTCCTGAATGACGGTGTCGGTGTCGCTCTGTTCGTCTGTTTTTCCGGCATGGTCGCTACCGGTGAAGGCGGCGGCTTCGTCCTTCTGATGGGACGGGAGATTTTCGGTGCCGTTCTCATCGGCGGTGTGATCGGTGCGATCTGCTACCTGATCTTTTTCTATACGGAAAACGTACATCTCCGAGTATTCATCACCCTGCTTTCCGTAGCGGCTTCCTTCTATCTGTGTGAACTGTTCGACTGCTCCGGCGCGATCGCCTGTGTCGTATGCGGTTTGATCTTTTCAACCGTTCGTGAGAAGCTTGAAAAGCGCTCTCCCGACGTCGATTTGAAGGATCTGGATTCCTATTGGGAAACGACCGATGTTCTCCTGAACTCGGTTCTGTATGTCATCCTCGGACTGTCCTACGTACGGATCATCCAGATGCCCACCGTAGGAATCCTGTCAACGATCGCCGTTCTGCTCAACCTGATCAGTCGCTTCGGAAGCGTTTTCATCGGATCCTTCCTGATCGGTCCCCTCCCGGACGGCTACAGTCACGGACGATTCACTGCCCTCTTTACCTGGGGAGGACTGAAGGGCGGTCTCTGCATCGCGCTGGCGATGAGTACGGCAAACATCGTATCAACCGACCAATATCATATTATCCTCGGATGTATCTATGCCACCGTGTTCTTCACGACTGTGATCCAGGGACTGACCATGAAAAAAGTCCATTCCGCGCTTTCCCGATAAGAAAAAAGGGATCGCCATTTGGCGATCCCTTTTTGATTGTTTCATAACCGGATTTACGGCTCCACGATGTTGAATTCCTGGTTAACAACCGGATTCACATACTTGGTGATTTTCTCAACGACGCTTGTATCTCCGCTCACGGTCATTTTGTCGGTATACTCTTTCTGAGCATACATAAAGCCGTACATGATCTGCTGGTTAGTCGCTGTGATGGTAGCGTTCGCATCGTCTCTCGTTTCATTTTTATAGATGAGATAAGTTCCGGCCTTTCTCTTGATATAGAACTTCTCTTCGGAATCGGACGCGATCAGGTTGAAGGAAATGTCCTCGGCCGACGCAGCCATGGAATCCGTCGCAATCGCTACATAATCCATCATCATCTTCGGTGTCATCTGAGCGCGGACATCCGTACTTCCTCCTGCCTTATGCTTTCCGACTGCCTGGTTGCCCAGTCTCAGCTCGGCCGCACCGGTCAGATAGCAGTTACGCCAGGTTCCGCTCTCGGACTGGTATCCCAACTGCTCCAGCGCATCCGCACACAGCAGTCTGGCCTTCGTGTTGGACGGATCGGCGTAGACGATTTCATTCGTTACCTTGGCAACCCACTGATATTCGCCCTTGTCGAAATCAGCCTGCGCTTTTTCCAGAACTTTATCGGTGTCTCCGAGATACTCTACCCATTTTTTCGCTTCTGCCTCCGGTGTAAGCGGATTCAGATCCACCGGATTCGCGTCATACCAGCCCATGTACTTCTGGTATACGGCACGGATGTTGTGAGAAAGGGTTCCGTAATACTGTCTGGTGTACCATACCTTATCCAGCTTTTCAGGGAACTCCAGCATGTTACTGATCTCGTTGGCTGTGTATCCCTGATTGATATAATGCAGGGTCTGGTCATGGATATACTGGTAAGCGGCTGCCGTATTCTCCATGTATTCACCGATCTTTTCCGTTCCCCAATGAGGCCAGTTATGAGACTGGAACACTACCTCGGTCTTGGCACCGAACTTCTGCTTGGCTTCCAGGATGTACTTCGCCCAGTCATCGGCATTTCGAACCTCCGCACCACGAAGGGTATAGAGGTTATGCATGGTTCCGGTACAGTTCTCTGCCATCCAGAGCGCTTTGTACTGCGGGAAGTAAGCATTCATCTCAGCCGGTGCCTCGGTTCCCGGTGTGAGCTGGAACTGGATCTCCAGTCCGTCGATCGTCAGCGTCTCATCGGTTTTGACATCATAGGAAGGATTGAGAAGACCGGTATTTCCGACGGACTGACCAAGTCCGATTCCCATAGCCAGTTTTCCCTGTTCTCCGGGCTGCAGCCAGGTACCGTACTGATACTGAGCACGGCGTCCCATCGCTGCTCCGGCATAGACGTTCTCGGAGATCACATGCTCCAGGAAGCCCTCCGGTGCCAGGACAACGATCTTTCCATCCTTGGACTGCTTCGCCTGGGATGCCCAATCATCCGAATACTTTGCTATGGTGTCCTTGGTGGTACTCTGGTCCACCAGTCCGTAGATTCCGCCGTAATGATCCACATGCGAATGGCTGTAGAGAACACCCTTGATCACCAGTGAACTCAGCCCCAGTTTTTCTTTGGCATAGGACTCCATGAGCGCTTTGGCTTCTGCCATATCCTGCTTGCACATCAATACGTCAAACACGATCCATCCGTTGTCTGTACGGATGAAGGTAGCATTCGACATATCGTAACCGCGTACCTGATAGATTTTGCCTTCCACTACTTCAAAAAGTCCTGCGTAGGCGTTGTACAGGGTATTGCGATAAAGACTCGGGTTGATGGAGCCCGGCAAATCCTTCTCATCCTTATACTTGTTGATAAATGAGTAGGACGCCACATCCCAAACCACATTACCTTCGGCATCCTTGATCACAAGGGCGTCCGGTGCTTTCAGCAGTCCCTTTTTCGCGCACTCCTCCTCGGATTTATCACTGAAATCCAAGCGGGACAGCCAATCCTTATTCTTCTGCGTGGTGATATCCGTCGCCGGCTTGCTATCCTTCGTCAGGGCTTTCGTCACCGTGACCTTACAGGTCAGCTTAAAGGATTTGGTCTTATCCTTTTTCTTTGCCTTGATCGTAGCGGTAAGCTCTGTCTTTCCCGACTTCACGCCCTTAACCTTGATCGTACTTTTCGATGCGCTTGCTGTCGCGATGGACGATTTATCCACCTTGACCTTCACCGATTTGATCTTGTAGCCGTTTGTCTTGATGCTGAGCTTCTTCGTCTTTCCTACCTCCACCGATGCCTTCGATGGGATGGAGGGCTTGGATGAAGCGTCAGCCGGAGCCACCGGCAGCATAGCACCGGCCAGTGCCAGCGTCATCACGGTCGCCAGTACTCTCCTTGAATTAGAAGTGTTTTTTCTCATTTGATTCCTCCTTTAAAAAAATGTCTCGATGGAATTCATTATACCCTAACCGAAATTCTTTTTCAATGATTTATGACAAAAAAAGAGCCGGCATTTTTCAATGCCGGCTCCGATAACTGATTTACTTGACAATCTTCCATTTTTCACCGTTCGATCCGATGGTGTATGCTTCCCGAACGCCTGTGGGATCGCAGAGATAGAAGATGTTTCCGATCCGGACACCGCGGGTGAACTGTATGTTCAGGCTCTCCGCGTCTTTCTCATCCACCGAATCCATCACCTTAACCAGCTTATCTCCCTTTTGCTGGTAAACCACGTAGTGATTCAGTTCTCTTGCTCCCGACGATTCGTCCCAGTTGTTGTTGATCAGCCCCAGTCCCACGAGTCCTCGCTGCTCATCGATGAAGATCGCTTTGTGATTCTGATCGGCGATATTCCTCTCCATTTCATCGGTAAATACCTTGGAAAGCTCTCTGACATTGTAATCCTGTCCGAGGCTGAAGAGCGATAGCTTGGTCGTGTTATCCCATTGTCTTCCATCCAGACTGGGATCTCCGTAGCCGATACCGATCAGCTCACCCTCTCCGAAGCTGTGCAGATAAGAGGAGAATCCCGGCAGCTTCAGCTCGGATTTCAGGGCCGGCTTTGTCGGATCGCTGATATCCACGGCAAATACGGGATCTGTGTTCCGATAGGTGACAAAGTAAGCCATATTTCCCATGTAATAGGAGGCGTAGATGGTCTCCCCCCGGGCGATGTTCGTCAGCTCACCCAGTCGTTTCATATTCTCATCCAGAATACAGAGTCCGTTGTACGGTTCATAGTCGGAATCGGTGGCCGTATACACAAAGCAGAAGTTTCCCTGATACTCATGCATATAGTAGGAATTGTTAATCTGACCGCGAAAAACGGTTCCCACGTCCTTCGTGAACTTTCCTTCCTTATAGGTGAACTTCGTCAGTGCCGTCGTCGTGTTTCCGGTTTCGATCAGTCCGAAGAGATAGGTTTCGTTGTACTGATTGATACGGGCGATGTAGATATGCTCCGTGCTGACATAGTAGGTAGCGCCGCCTCCCAGAGCTGCCAGCGAATCCGTGAACCGGTCCGCGTCCGACAGGGACAGGGACGTCATCACCATGTAGTTGTTGGTATCCTCGCTTCCGGCGCGGACGATCCGCTCCGATGATATGGAATCCCCGTCAATCTGAGGGATATAGTCCTCCGGTGCATTTTTTTCGTAATCCACCTCACTGTAGTACACATCCTCGGTAAAGGTGTACAGATAGCCGTCGCTGATCCGGGAGGTGTTAAAGCTTCCTGTCTGAGAGTGTGTCTTTATGATATGGGGTGCCGTGGGATCGGAGATATCCACTACCGTGATGACCGTGCGGTTTTTCCTCCGGTCACGGCCGCGGTACGGTGCCGGATGGAAATCATCCTCCTCATAATTTCCCAGTTCGTCGAAGTCATAGCCATATCCCCATTCGTTACCGATCATGATCAGCCGGTCCTCGTAGATATACATCTCACTGCAATCGGAGCTCTGGATCTCCACCGTCCCGATCTCCTTCGACGAAGAACCGTTCGGCTCGATGATACGTACCAATACACCGAAAGTGGATGCCTCTACCGTAAAAATGTGTTTCCCGTCTGTCTTGACGATATCCCCTTCCTCAACACCGGCCACCTGCTCATCCGTCCGGGAGTAGTCATCCGTTCCTCTGCTTTCCGAACTGCTTTTGGCAGTGTTCTGAATGGAGTCACCACCGGCAGCCGGAGCTGCTTCATCTGCCGCAGCCGGAGCCTCTTCCGTGGCCTCCTCCGTTATATAGTCGACATCGTCATATTTATACATGTTCCGATTGTTCTGGTTATAGTTGTTAATGATATCACAGACATTCTCATAACTCAGCTCCGCTCCGGTGTTACCGGAAATGTCGCCCGTTCCACCGTTTTCTGTCGTATTATTCCCGTTTTGCGTTGCCGGTGCCTCTGCCACTGTCGTCCCGGATTCGATGTTGTTCCCCCGAATCAGAGAATAGGTGATGATACCGGCAAAAACACCAAATGCCAGACACGCTGCCATCCCGGCAACGATCAACCAGGGGGATTTTTTCTTTCATTCACGAATCTGTTTCACGCCCTGCAGCTTTCTCTCGATGGAGGCCGGACTCAGAGATTCCGGCGGCTCGATGTTTTTCGAATCCTCATGCAGCATCTCCAGGATTTCCTCCTCACTCATATCTTTTATATCACGCATAGTTTACTCCTTTCCGGCATTCCTTCTGCCATTCCCCTGAACTACAACATGGCCGGCGCGATAGCCGTTCTCAATTTCTCCAACGCCCTGCTCTTCAGCGACCTTACCGTTCCCGGCCGCATCGACAGCATGTTTCCGATTTCTGTGGAACGATAGCCTGAGAAAACAGCCAGTGTCACTACCATTCGTTCATCGTCCGTGAGGATTCTCAGCAAACTGTTCAACTCCGGTTTCGCGTATCCCTGTTCCTCCGTACTTTCCTCATAATTCTCGGGAATTGCCGTCTCTCTGTTCTGTCGGAACAGCATACGACATTCATTCGCTGTGATCTGGAACAACCAGCTCTTAAACGAGGAATCTTGCCGAAGATTCGGCAATTTTTCGTAAGCTTTTAATACTGCTCCGCTGACAGCATCCTCAGCCTGCGCCTCATTTTTCAAATAATACAGAGCAAATCGATACAGATCTCTGTAGTATTTCTCATACAACAAGGCAAATGCGTGAGCATCTCCCTGCTTCGCCTGACCAACCAGAGCCCATTCCATATCGGTCATAAGCACTCCTCCTTTGTTTTCAGTACTAATCTTTTCATTCCGCGGGGGGGGAAAACTGCCGACGCGTTCCTTCCGCCTTTCTGTTCATATGATTCATGAGTTTCATAAAGTGTTGCAGGAAACTTGAATTTTTTTTTTTATTTCATTATAATTTACAGCAGGATGCCGGTGATACTGTAATCGAAGCAACAAACTGTATGGAGTTATTATGAAGGAAAATCAGGCAATCGTCAAGATATCTGTCCGGAATCTGGTGGAATTCCTTCTACGTTCCGGCGACCTCACCTCCGGCGGATCCGGCGTTCGAAATCCCGAGGCCATGCTGGAAGGAAGCCGGATTCACAGAAAAATACAGAAATCCATGGGAATCGGTTATGAAGCCGAGGTTCCCCTTTTGACGACCCGTACTTTCCGATCGGAAGTAACCGGTGAGGACTTCACTCTTCAGGTTGAAGGCCGTGCCGACGGCATCCTGCGTTCTCCGGAGGAAAACGAACCCTCTTCTTCACGAAAAAAAAAGGAAAAAGCCCCCTCTGTTCTGGTTGACGAAATTAAGGGGGTCTATCGAAATCTGAAGGAGATTTCCGCCCCGGATCCGGTTCATCTGGCCCAGGCCAAGTGCTATGCCTATATGATACTCACGGCGGAAAAACTCGACGAAATCGCAGTCCAGGTTACTTATTGTAACATCGATTCTCCGGATTCCCCGGAGGGGATCAAACGTTTTCAGGAGAATTATTCCGCGGAGGATATCCTCCGCTGGTTTGATGATCTGATGGAGAAGTACCGTCCCTGGGCCGTCTACGAATATGACTGGCGTCTCCGTCGGGATGATTCTATCGGAGAACTGATCTTTCCTTTTCCTTTCCGGGAGGGGCAGGATGATCTGACCGCCTTTACCTATCAGAGCCTGGACAGGGGAGGACGTCTGTTTATCGAAGCACCTACCGGTGTCGGGAAGACGATATCAACCGTATTTCCCGCTGTCAAAATCATGGGGGAAGGGAAATCCGACCGCATCTTCTACCTGACGGCAAAGACTATTACGCGCACGGTAGCCGAGGATTGCTTTTCTCTTCTTACGAAAAATGGTCTGATCTTCAAATCCATCACTCTGACCGCCAAAGAAAAACTCTGCATCCTGGACAAACCGGATTGCGACAAAACCCGTTGTGAACGGGCCGACGGGCATTTTGACCGGGTCAATGAAGCCTTATATGAAATGCTGACCGTCGAGGATCGTATCTCCCGCCAAATCATCCTAACCTATGCGGAAAAATACCGGGTATGTCCCTTCGAGCTGAGTCTGGACGCGGCCCTGTTTGCCGATGCCGTCATCGGTGATTACAACTATGTATTCGACCCCAATGTGTATCTCCGAAGATTTTTCAGCACCCAGAAAAAAGGAAACATGATCCTTCTGATCGATGAAGCGCACAATCTGGTTGAACGGGGACGGGAGATGTACTCGGCCCGGCTGATCAAGGAGGATTTTCTCCGAATCGCCCGCATCGCAAAAAAAATGATGAAAACAGAACACCGGCCGGATGCTGTGTACTCACTTCGCCAGCTGATCCATAGTGTAGAGGCAGTAAACCGTTCCCTGCTGGCGTACAAAAGGGAATGTGATCGTTTCCTGGAAATCCCGGATTTACCTAACCTGGGATTTCAACTGCTCCGAGTAGTCGCCAATTATGAAGTGATGGCAGCCGAAAATCCGGTGCTTCCGGAACGGGAGCTGTTTGTTGAGTTCTATTTTTCTGTAAGAAACTTCCTGAATATATGGGAATCTTACGATGATCACTATCGGATCTATGCCAATTACGATGAGGAAGGACAATTCTGTCTGACCCTCCAATGTATGGATCCCTCCAGAAGACTTCGGGAGGTATGTGACCGTACCAAAGCGGGTGTCTTTTTCTCAGCGACACTTCTTCCGATCCGATACTACAAGGAACAACTCGGCGGTGACGCGGATGATCCGGCGGTATATGCCAAATCCTCCTTCGGAGAGGAACAGCGACAGATTCTGATCGCGGAGGATGTCACCAGCCTGTACCGTAGCCGGGGACCGGTCATGTACGGGCGAATCGCTTCCTATATCGAAAAAATGGTCACCTCACAAACCGGTAACTACCTGATTTTCTTTCCGTCCTATCAGTTTATGGAAGAGGTAACCGATCGGCTCACGCTTCCCGATGACCGAAAAATCCTGATCCAGGACCGGCGTATGAGTGAATCCGGCCGCGAAGAATTCCTGGCTGCCTTTGAAGACGAAAACATCATCGGTATGTGCGTGATGGGAGGGATTTTTGCGGAAGGAATCGATCTCACCGGTGACCGGTTGATCGGTGCTGCCATCGTAGGAACCGGATTACCGATGGTTTGCGATGAGAGGGAGCTCTTCAAACGGTATTTCGACCGGGAAAAAGGAAACGGTTTTGACTATGCCTATCTGTACCCGGGACTGGGAAAGGTTTTCCAAGCCGGCGGACGGGTGATACGGACAGCCTCTGATCGCGGTGTCATCCTGCTTCTGGATGACCGTTTTCTCCGACAGGAATACAAACGGGAGTTCCCCAGGGAATGGAACTCCTTTCAAACCGTCTCCGTTGATACGGTATCGGACGCGCTGAAGGATTTTTGGGGGCAAAAAAACTCTTGCATCGATGAAAAATTATGATATACTATAGAAAAAAAATAGGAGGAAGATAAAATGGAATTACCCGATCTGAATGAGATGGAAGACATCTTTTTGACCATAGAAGAGGAAGACGGTTCCGAGACCGAATGCCAGATGATCTGTATGTTTGAGTACAATGAGAATGCGTATGCCGCTCTCTCACCGGTCGACGATACACTGAACGAGGCTTACCTTTTCGCCGTTACCATCGAGAATCAGGAGGATGAATTCGAGTTTACCATCAGTAATATCGAAGATGATGATCTCCTGGAGGAAGTAGGGAACGTCTTTACGTCGATCATGCAGCAGGCTGCGGAAGCAGAGGCGGATGAGGACGGTGATATTCCGGATATCTCCGAAGACCTGAAAGGGGTTTCCATCGACACAAACGCGAATCAATCCGGCGAATCCCACGAACGGACAATTTCCGACAGCGATGACGAATCCTACTGGGATCAGTTTATCAACAAAAAACTGGAGGATTTATGATTCCCCAATTTCCCGCAGAAATCTCGACGGCTCAGCTTTTTTGTTGAACCGTCGTCGGACCTGCGACAGACACAACCGATGTTTGGCCCGGGTCATGGCAACATACAGCATCCTTCTTTCTTCTTCTATCTCTGAATCCAACGTTGCTTTCCGATAGGGACATACACCCTCGTTCATTGTGGGGATGAAAACCACATCAAACTCCAGGCCTTTTGCTCCGTGCATCGTCATCAATTCGATGCCGTCCGGCTTTTCTTCGGGCTTTTCCTCCCGCATCCGCTGTAGCTCTTCTCCGTAATTCTCCACATATTCCAGCCACTCAGCGATGGATGTCATCCCCGATGCGGAATCCTCGATTTCTTCGATGGTTTCCATCCAGTCATCCGGTTTTACTCCGCGCTCGGCGGCTCTTTCCTTCAGAAACTCATCGTATCCGATCTGTCGGCGGATATAATGGATTGCGGTGATCGGTGTCATTTTTCTGAGGGTTTTGATATCTTCTTCCATTTCACTCAGGCGATCCAGCATCCAATACTGTTTTTGTTTCATATAATATTCCCGAAGTGATCGAAAGGAGATCTTCGGTTCCGTCAGGGCTTTCCGGCTGATATACCGTAACGGACGATTCATTACCTGTAAAAACAGATCGCGGGATTCATCTCCCAGTGCTATCTGCAGATAGGCGATCAGATCCTTCGCGATAAACGTCCGGAACATGTTGGGCATCGCTTCCTTCATCCGGAACGGAATCCCCTGATCCATCAGCTTCTTCACGATGGTACGCATCTGAAGGTTCGTCCGGAAAAGCACCGCCATTTCCGTGATCGGGACTCCACGATCGAGGCAGGCTCTGATCTCTTCAACAATCCCCTCTGCCTCTCCGGACAGATCCGGATAAGTTTTGATCCGGATCGGCTCCTCCTCACCGTTTTCCGCGACAATACTCTTTTCATACCTTCGCCGGTTGCATCCGATCAGCCGTCCCGCTGCCGACAGAATCTCCGCCGAACAGCGATAGTTTATCCCCAGGGTTACCGTCTCTGCCTGTGGATACTGCTTCGGAAACGAAAGCATGATATCCGGTCTGGCCCCGCGAAATCCGTAGATCGATTGATCATCATCCCCCACGATAAACAGGTTGTCCTCCGGTTTAGCCAGCATACGGATGTTTTCATACTGCAGACGGTTGATATCCTGAAACTCATCAATTAAGATGTAGCGATACCGCTTCTGCCATCCGGCCAAAATATCCTCCCGCTGTCGCAGAAGATCATAGGTATAACCCACCATATCATCAAAATCCAACGCATGGTGTCTCAGAAGTCTCTGCTGATACCCCTTAAATACAGCTCGAAAAACCTCTTCCGGACAATTCGCCGAATAATATGTGTCGATATCGATACCATCCCCTTTTATCCGGCTGATCTCTTTCTCAAGAGATTCCATGAACTCCTGTCTGTCCTCCACCTCGAAACCGGTTTCCGTAAGTGCTTCACCGATCAGGCGGTATTTCAGACGGTCGGTTACGATATCCTTTGCCTCGTAGTGGTAGGCCCGCTTCAGAATTTCAAAAAAGACCGAATGAAATGTTCCGAACCGGACAGCGGGGCAGCCGTGGTCGGTCATCACATCGAACCGTTCCTTCATCTCCACTGCGGCCGCACGCGAAAAAGTGACCACCAGAATCTCTTCCGGTGGCACCCTGTGTTCCGTGATCAACTGACATACACGGTTCGTTATGACAAATGTTTTCCCTGCGCCCGGACCTGCCAGAACCATCATCGGCCCTTCCCCGTGATGGATTGCCCGGTACTGTTCCTCATTCGACTGCTGCTTCAAGCTTTCGGATTCCCTCCCGAATACGATTCAGCGACTCCTCTTTTCCGAGAATCTCCATAATCTCATACGCTCCGCCCGGTGTCATCTGCTTTCCGGATACCGCTGTACGCAGCGGCCACAGCGCCTGTCCGTTTTTACACTCATGCGCTGCTACGTAATCCATCGCCACCTTTTCGAGCCCATCGTGCCCCCAATCCTCCAGTTTTTCCAACTCGGGGAGCATCTCCTTCAGAGCATTCAACGAGTTTTCGGAATTTGTTTTCATTTTTTTATGAGTATACATTTCGATTGAGTAGTCAGGCAACTCCTCAAAGAAGTCAATCTTCTCCGTGATGTCCGGAAATACCTCGATTCTGGTCTTCACGAGATCTGCGATATACTTTTTATCCAGATCCTTATGGATCACACTGTCTATCACCGGTATCGCATACCGATAATACGTCTCATCCTCCAGATTTTTGATATACTCGCCGTTCATCCACTTCAGCTTCGTCAGATCAAATACCGCCGGTGATTTGTTGATCCGGGTATAATCAAACACCCGGATCAGCTCTTCCAGACTGTAAATCTCGCGATCCTCTGCCGGTGACCATCCCAAAAGTGCCACATAGTTCACAACCGCCTCCGGGAGAAAACCCTGTTCCATCAGATCCTCAAAGGAGGATGAGCCATGCCGTTTGGAAAGCTTTTTATGCTCCTCATCCGTGATGGTAGGACAGTGGATATAGACCGGGATATCCCATCCGAATGCCTGATACAGCCGGTTATACTTGGGTGCCGACGACAGATATTCATTTCCGCGAACCACATGGGTGATCCCCATCAGATGATCATCCACGACATTGGCAAAATTGTATGTCGGATATCCGTCGGATTTGATCAGCACCATATCATCCAGCTCTGCGTTCGGAGCTGTGATCGTACCGTAGATCACATCGTCAAAGGTTGTCTCTCCCTCCGTAGGATTGTTCTGCCGGATCACAAAGGGCATGCCGGCTGCGAGGTTTTTTTCCACCTCTTCCTTCGTCAGAGACAGACAGTGTTTGTCGTATTTGGCTGCCTCTCCCTGCTCCTCCGCTCCGGTACGAAGCTGTTCCAGTCTTTCTTTGGTACAGAAGCAGTAGTACGCTTCTCCTTTTTCCACCAGCTCTTTCGCATATTTCATGTATATTCCGGTTTTTACCCGTTCGCTCTGGACATACGGGCCGACTCCGCCGTCCCTGTCCGGTCCTTCATCGTGTGTCAGACCGGCCTTCTCCATCGTACGGTTGATGAGATCTACCGCCCCCTCGACAAACCGTTCCTGATCCGTATCCTCGATCCGAAGCAGAAAATCGCCCCCCTCATGCCTTGCGATCAGATAGGCATACAATGCTGTCCGAAGATTTCCAACATGCATTTTCCCGGTAGGACTCGGTGCAAAACGGGTTCTGATTTTTTTCACTCTTTTATCCTCCTCTATGACAGTGAATCGATGGCATCCAGATAGGCCTTCAACGCGGTGACGGTTCCGTCGATTCCCGTCAGATCACTGCGTATCGCCAGGTCATAATTCAGGACGTTGTCCCATCTCTCCCCTACATGGTATTTATAGTAGTTTGCCCTGGTTTTGTCCTTTTTCAATACGATTTCCGCTGCCTTGTTCTTCGGAATCATATCAATTTCGATGGACCGCCTAATCCGATAATCCACGGCTGCTATGATAAAAATGTTGACCAGATCCTCTCTCTCACGAAGGATATAGTCGGCGCACCGTCCGACGATCACACACGGCCCGCTCTCAGCTACCTTTCTGACGACATTTGCCTGCGCCAGAAAAATACGATCGTCCAGCGACAGTCCGGCGTATCCGATTTCCTGCGCGGAAAACACATTCATCCCCATAGCGATCGAATACAGAAGGCTGTTGGTCGCCTTTTCTTCCGCGTTCTCAAAAGCCGCCTCGGCAAAACCGGATTCCTTGGCCGCACGGGAGATGATCTCATTATCGTAAAACGGAATATCAAATGCCTCCGCCAGTTTTCTGCCGATCTCACGTCCTCCGCTTCCATACTGTCTGTTGATCGTGATAACCTTATTCATGGAATACGTCCTCCTATTTCAAAAACTCGTCGATTCCATCTGCCATTCCCTGAACCATCTTTGCCTGATAATCCTCCGTCTGCATCAGACGATCCTCCTCAGGATTTGACATAAAGCCCATTTCGATGATGGTAACCGGAACTTTGCACCAGTTGATCCCTGTCATGGAATCCGTCCACATGATCCCCCGGTTAGCGGCCCCGGTTGCCTTGCAAAACGAATCGATCATAAGCTTTGAAAACTTCTGGCTCTTTTTCCGGACTTTGGCTGAAAGAAACGGAGTATGGGATGTCGGCGCGCAGGTCAGCGCTCCCTTGGTGGACGACGAACCGACCGAATTGGCATGGATCCGGATAAACGCGTCGGCATTGCAGTCGTTTGCTATCTCTGCCCGTTCGATATTACTGATGTTGACGTCATTTGTCGTACGGACCATGACCACCTTATAGCCACGGACCTTCAACTCTTTTCTCAGCTTTTTCGCCATTCTCAGATTCAGCTTGTACTCGGGAACATGGGTCACACAACCGGACGTCCCCCCGGTCACCTTGTATTTGGTCTGTGAAGATCCGGGACCGATGGGCTCCTGCGCCGTATTGGCCCTCGTCTGGTGGCCCGCGTCGATACAAACAATCTTCTGATTCTGCTCTTCCTCATCCGCACGGGCCGGAATCACCGGACCGATGCTAAACGCTAATGCCAATTCCAAAAGCATCGCTAAACATCTTTTTCGATTCATAATTTCTCTCTAACCTCACATTCTGTTTTTTGTTCACGGTAACAGTATTCCCTAGTGCTGCTGACATTAAATACCTGGACCATTTACGCAGGATGTTTTCTCCATCCTGCAAGGCGCCTGAACGCGTCGATGCGGTGGCATCGGCAAGTGAAGGCAACGAAGCAGGTGGAAAAACAGACAAGTAATATGGT
>JAFYBS010000051.1 GCA_017540125.1 Eubacterium sp. | reverse complement strand
CAGGTGGCGGCATAGTGCTCCGATCCCACCTGAAATAGAGGTGGCTCCCTCTTGAAATCAATTTCCATGGCGTAGGGATTGCGGGGGGCAAACGCGTCGCCGACAATCTCGTGCGCCAGGTTCGGTGGTGTGCCGGGAATCGAGTAAAGCCTGGTGTTAGAGGAATCCGTCGAAGCGTCATCCTCACCGGCATCGCCGGACTCGGGAACGGCCGACAGCAACCCCCAGGTGTAGGGGTGTCTCGGGTCGTAAAAAATATCAAACACCCGGCCGATCTCGATGATCTTGCCGGCGTACATCACACCGACATAGTCGGCAAGCCTTGCCACCACGCCCATGTTGTGGGTGATAAACACAACAGAGAGCCCACGCGATCGCTGGATCGTCTGCAACAAAGCGAGGATCTGATCCTGGATTGTCACATCGAGCGCCGTCGTCGGCTCGTCACAGATCAGTATTTCCGGATCGCAGGACAGCGCGATGGCAATCACGATGCGCTGTCTCATACCGCCGGACAACTGGTGGGGATAGGAGTTAAAGGTGCGGTCCGGATCGGTGATGCCCACCTCGCGCAGGAGCTCAATCGTGCGGGTGCGGGCGGATTTTCTATCGATATTCTTGTGTGTACGGATCGTCAGTGTAAGCTGTTTTCCGACAGTCATGGTTGGATTGAGGGAGGTCATGGGGTCCTGAAACACCATGGCGATCCCGGAGCCGTTGACGTTGTTCAAACGCCAGGCTTCACTTTTCTCGAGGAGGGAGATTCGCTCCTCACCACCGAATTTTGTTTTGTCTGCCGGATAGTAGATCACCTCACCGCTGTTGATCACCGCGTTCTCCGGTAGGATGCCGAGGATGGTTTTGGCGCTGATGCTTTTGCCACTGCCGGATTCACCGACCAGTGACAGTATCTCGTTTTCCCGCAACACAAAGCTGACGCCCCGGATTGCATGGACGTCACCGGTGGGCATCCGAAAGGTGATGTCGAGATCCTTCACCTCCAATACCACACGTGCCTGATTTGCCATGGATTGTTCCCCCTTCTTATGGAATAAAATCTATCACTGCATGATGAGTGAAGATTATTTTGATTTTTCACTCTCATCGACTCCGATTTTACCACAGATTGGCGCGAAAAGTCAACGGTAACCGTGCTTTTTGAATGTATGGACGAACGTAAGAAAGAAAAGCCTGTGGTGTGGAAAAATGCTTGCGAAGAGGTGATTTTTGATGTAAAATAGAAATCGGTTCATCAATGAATTTGGGAGAGAGAGCAGATGAAGAAAAAAACAAAGAAAATCACAGTTCGTGATAATTCCTATATGGAGGAGGCTACCCGGTTTATCGGAGAGACGATGCAGGAGATGAAGCTTCCGTCTAAACTGCTGATCAACACGGAATTGATGGCAGAGGAGATGATCGCTACCTTCGTTCAGCATGCTCCGGAGGGAAAGGAGTCCGAGCTCTCAATCCGCATCGGAAAGAGTATGGGCGATATCAGTGTGGAGATCACGATGCCGGGGGAGGAGTTTGATCCGGTAAAACCCAAGTCGGTGGATCTGGAGATAGCGGACGACGGGGAAGCGGAGAGTGCGATCCGATCCATCCTTTTGAATTCCTTTGGAGAAAAGCTGAAGTACTCGAACCGGAATCACGTGAACAGTGTACGGATCACAGCGGGAAAAGCGGAACGGTCCAATCTGGTCCTGACGATGATCGCTCTGGCACTGGGAATCGTTGTCGGAGTGCTGGCTGTGTGCTGTTTGCCGGAGTCTGTTACCAACGGGATGGATAACTATGTGCTCACGCCGATCAAAACTATTTTTATGAATGCCCTGAAGATCATCGTGGGGCCGGTGGTATTTTTCTCCATCGTTACCTGTGTGTCTCAGTTCAAAAATCTGGCGGAGCTCGGGCGTATGGGGATCAAGATCATGGGGATGTATATGTTCACCACCCTGATCGCACTTGGTTTGGGACTCGCGAATTCCTTTTTGTTTCAGCCGGGAACGTGGGAGGGAGCTCTCGTGGAGGGACTGGATGTTCAGCAGGTGACGGAGAGCGGTTCGGCCAGTACCAATCTCATCGATACCATCGTCAATATCGTTCCGAGCAATCTGGTCAAGCCTTTTTTGGAATCCGATACCCTACAGTTGATCTTCCTGGCGGTGATCTGCGGAGTGGCAGTGGGATTGATCGGGAAGTATTCCCGGGTCCTGACCGAGATTTTTGAAGCGTGCAATTCCCTGTTTCTCACGATCACGACGATGATCGCCCGGTTTATCCCGCTGGCGGTGTTTTGCTCCGTGACGCTTCTCGTGATTGAGGTAGGCGGAAAAACACTGCTGCATCTGCTCGGGCTGCTGGGGACAGCACTTTTTGCGATAGGTTGCATGATGCTTGTTTATATGATTTTGCTGGCACTGATGGGGCGTGTGAATCCGATTCGGTTTATGAAAAATAACCGCGAGGGGATGCTGACCAGTTTTTCGCTCTCCTCCAGCAATGCCGCAATCCCTACTAATCTTCGAGTGGCGCAGAAGAAGATGGGGGTGGCACCGAAGCTGGCAAACTTCTCCATACCGCTGGGAGCAACGGTCAATATGGATGGCGGCGTGATCACACAGGCGATCATGGCACTGTTTCTGGCGAAGATGTACGGCGTGGAGGTTTCGAGTTCAGCTCTGATATCGATGTGTGTCACGATTGTCCTGCTTTCCATGGGAGCACCCGGCGTGCCGGGGGCGGGCATCGTGGTTCTGAGCACGATCCTGGCCAGTATCAATGTCCCGACGGAGGCCCTGGGACTTGTCATCGGAGTTTATTCTATCATGGATATGTTCACGACGATGTCCAACACCACCGGCGATATGGTTGCGACGGTGATCGTGGCCAATTCGGAGAAGCTTTTGGATCGGGAAGTATTTTATGCCGGAGGAAAAAGAAGAAAGAAGGAAGGAGAAAAATCATGATTCATGATCGTACAAAAAAAGATGCAACTGTCCACACATTGGAAAGGAACAAGAGACTTGCGGAAAAGCTGGGGATTGACCCGACTCATCCGCAGAACAGTGAATCGGTGCTGGCCGGATCGCACTGCATACAGACAGCGGATGAAGCATCATATCAATCCCTCACCGGGGAAACCATATTCGATGTAAAGGATTATGACTATGCGCTGACCGAAGGAATCCCCGATACGGTCAATCCTAGCCTGTGGCTGGCGACGAAAAGCAGTCGGGAATTCGGTGTATTCTCTGTCGTAGGGAAGGATATCGTGCAGACCCGTGGCTTCGATATTGCCAATGTCACTTTTATCCGTGGTAAAACGGGATGGATCATCCTCGATGCGGCCTCATCTGTAGAGGGGGCGGCTTTTATCCTGAAGTTTACGGAGGAAGCACTGGGTGAGAACATTCGTGACAACATACGGGCCATAATTATCAGCCACTCCCATATGGATCATTTCGGAGGGATTGCCGGGGTGATCACGCCGGACCTCGTCGGTGAACCGTCGGAGGGGAAGGTGCCGATCTATGCACCGAGGGGGTTCGATCAGGCTTCCCGGGATGAGTATGTCTATGCCGGCGGAGCGATGCGCCGACGCGGTGAATACCAGGTGGGGGCATCGCTGGGAGCAGGATTGAAGGAGACGGTCTCAATCGGACCGGCAATCACCTATGTCAATGGAACTGCCTCGTATATCCGGCCGACCTATGTGATCGAGGAGGATCAGACCATCGAGATCGACGGCATCCATGTGGATTTTCTTCTGGCAGATGATACCGAAGCAGTGGCCAATATGCTGAACTATTTTCAGGAGTACCGCGCGCTGTGGGTGGCAGACAACTGCATTGGTACCATGCACAACATCTATACCATGCGCGGAGCCCGCATCCGGGATGCGAAGGCCTGGGCGGACAGTATGGTCCGTACCTATCTGCGATACGGAGAGGAGGCTGAGGTCGTATTCCAGGGACATGCATGGCCGCACTGGCGGACGGAGGAAACCCCTGATGCAGTAAAAGAGGTCCTGCTGAATCATGCGGCGGCCTATCAGTTTACCCATGACCAGTCGCTGCTCTATCTGAACCAGGGCTACACAGCCAATGAGATTTCGAACCGGATTCATCTTCCCGAGAAGGTGGACCGGCAGTGGTATCTGCGACCCTACTATGGGGATGTGCGTATGAATGCACGGGCGGTCTACAACTACTACATCGGTTATTACGATGCCAATCCGATCCATCTCATGCCGCTTTCGGATGAGGAAGAGGCACGGAAATTCGTAGAGTATGTAGGCTCCGAGGAGGAAGTGCTTGCGAAGGCAGAGAAGGATTTTGAAAAGGGAGAATACCAGTATGCGGCGCAGGCTGCAAATGCAGTTGTCTTCGTCAATCCGGAGAATGAGCGGGCCCGTCTTCTCTGTGCGGATGCGCTGGAACAGCT